>JAGXQU010000040.1 GCA_018335895.1 Hyphomicrobiales bacterium
CATCCTGACGAAGGAAGAGGGTGGCCGTCATACGCCGTTCTTCACGAACTATCGTCCGCAGTTTTACTTCCGGACGACGGACGTGACGGGGATCGTGACGCTTCCGGCGGGCACCGAAATGGTGATGCCTGGCGACAACGTTTCGATGGAAGTGCAGCTGATCGTCCCGATCGCGATGGAAGAGAAGCTCCGCTTCGCCATCCGTGAAGGCGGCCGCACCGTCGGCGCTGGCGTCGTCGCAAAGATCATCGAATAAGTGAGTCGCGACTCACCCAAAGAAAATAGGGGCGCCTTTGCGGGCGCCCCTTTCAGTTTGGGGTCATCGATGAGGGGGCATCGATTGATCCACCATAGGGGGTGCCGCCGGGAGCACTGTGATACCCATCACATTTGTTCGGTTTTTCGCGCCTGAAGGCGGGATTTCGGGCCGGAACGGTGCCCCAGCCGGCGGCAAGGGCAGGCGCCAATCAGTTGGGGATCGAAATCACCTTACAAACGACCGAATTGGCCCTATATTCAGCGCCAATCGCCCTTGCAAACACTGACCTGATACTGCATTAGTCCCCACGCGGCGGGCCTTAAGGCCTTTTTGCCGCCTTTCCCGCTTGCGGAGGAGTGTAGCTCAATTGGCTAGAGCACCGGTCTCCAAAACCGGGGGTTGGGGGTTCGAGTCCCTCCACTCCTGCCAGCCAGCGAGTGGCGGCACCGGCAAGCGAAGCAGGGCGTAGAGATAAAGACATCGCGCAATACCGCGCGAGGCAAAGGGCGACGGCGAAGAACATGGCGATCAAACCATTCGAATTCTTGCAGCAGGTAAGGTCGGAGACCTCGAAGGTCACCTGGCCGACCCGCCGCGAAACGCTGCTCACGACCGCCATGGTGTTCGTGATGGCGGCAGTCGCCTCGATTTTCTTCCTGCTCGCGGATCAGGTGATCCGCTTCGGCATGAACTTCCTTCTGAACATGCTGCGCTGACGGAGAAGCAAGTGGCCAAGCGCTGGTACATCGTTCACGCCTACTCGAACTTCGAGAAGAAGGTCGCGGAGTCCCTGCGCGAGCAGGCGAACGCGCGCGGTCTCGGCGACAAGTTCGACGACATCCTCGTGCCGACCGAGAAGGTCACCGAGGTACGGCGCGGCCGCAAGATCGATACCGAGCGCAAGTTCTATCCCGGCTACGTGCTCGTGAAGTGCGAACTGACCGATGAGGTCTACCACCTCATCAAGAACACGCCGAAGGTCACGGGCTTTCTCGGCGCCGACAAGTCGAAGCCGATTCCGATCCCGGATCGCGAAGCCGAGCACATCCTGCAACAGGTGCAGGAGGGCATCGAGCGCCCGAAGCCTTCGATCACCTTCGAGGTCGGCGAGCAGGTGCGCGTGGCCGACGGCCCGTTCGCGTCGTTCAACGGCACCGTGGAAGAAGTCGACGACGGGCGTTCGCGCCTGAAAGTTGCCGTTTCGATTTTTGGCCGGGCCACCCCGGTCGAGCTGGAATTCGGCCAGGTCGAGAAGACCTGACCGGCATTGTGGGAGGCAGGGCCTGCGCATCGCCGCGCAGTCCCGGGAGCCGCACCACGACACTAGACGCGGGTCCGCCCGTGTAACTGGAGAAGACGATGGCGAAGAAGATTACTGGCTACTTGAAATTGCAGGTGCCCGCGGGCGCTGCAAATCCGGCGCCGCCGATCGGCCCTGCACTGGGTCAGCGCGGCCTGAACATCATGGAATTCTGCAAGGCGTTCAACGCGAAGACGCAGCAGATGGAAAAGAACATGCCGGTCCCGGTGACGATCACGATCTATGCGGATCGTTCGTTCACCTTCGAGATGAAGACGGCTCCGGTCTCTTACTTCCTGAAGAAGGCCGCGAAAGTGCAGTCCGGCTCGAAGACGCCGGGCCTGTCCGCTGCCGGTTCCGTCACCCGCTCGCAGATCAAGGAAATCGCCGAGAAGAAGATGGCCGATCTGAACTGCGACACCGTCGAAGCCGCCTCGAAGATGATCGAGGGTTCCGCGCGTTCGATGGGCCTTACGGTCGAGGGATAAGCGTCATGGCAAAGGACAAGCGTTATAAGAAAGCCGCTGAAGGCATCGTGCCGCTCAAGCTCTATTCGCTCGATGAAGCGGTGAAGATGGTCAAGGAACGCGCGAAGGCGAAGTTCGACGAGACCATCGAGGTCGCGATGAATCTCGGCGTCGATGCCAAGCAGACCGACCAGATGGTCCGCGGCGTCGTCACGCTCCCGAACGGCTCCGGCCGCACGGCGCGCGTCGCCGTGTTCGCCAAGGGCGCGAAGGCCGAAGAAGCGAAGAAGGCGGGCGCCGATATCGTCGGTGCCGAAGACCTGTTCGAAAAGGTGAACGCGGGCAATATCGATTTCGATCGCTGCATCGCGACCCCGGACATGATGGGTCTCGTCGGCCGTCTCGGTAAGGTACTCGGCCCCCGCGGCATGATGCCGAACCCGAAGGTCGGCACGGTCACGATGGACGTCGCCAACGCCGTGAAGGGCGCCAAGGGCGGCTCGGTCGAATTCCGCATCGAGAAGGCGGGCATCGTGCAGGCCGGCGTCGGCAAGGCGTCGTTCTCGGCCGAGCAGCTTTCGCAGAACATTCGCGCTTTCGTAGACGCGGTTTCCAAGTCGAAGCCGTCGGCCTCGAAGGGCACGTTCATCAAGAAGATCGCCGTCTCATCGACGATGGGACCTGGCGTTCGGGTTGAGCCGGGTAGCGCGCTCAACGCCTAAATAGAGTTTCCGCGCGGCGTTCGCGCCGTGCGGTTACGTCAGCGAATCGAAAGTTCGCTGACGGTCCTGTCCGAGACTGCCGGTGCTCCCGCTTCTGATGCGCGAGCTTAATCCGCAAGGGCCAGCAATAGACGGGGAAGACCGGAATTGGCGCCATCCGCGCCCGTGACGGTTCGAACCAAAGACCGCGCGTCTGAGCGATCGGACGAACGGGGACAGGGCAGTAGAGCGCCGGCTTGGCTCTTTACGCCCAACAGCGTGAAGGACGGGCCGGCATTGTCGAAGCCGGCGGCGCGGGAATGGTCCCGCACCGTCAACCGGAGAAGTAAAAGTGGACCGAGCGGAAAAGCGCGAGTTCGTCACGAGCTTCAACCAGACCATGAAGTCGGCTGGTGCAGTCGTGGTGGCTCAATATTCCGGTCTCACTGTTGCTCAGATGTCGGACTTGCGCCGGCAGATGAAGAAGCAGGGAGCCGGCGTGAAGGTCGCGAAAAACCGCCTCGCCAAGATCGCTCTCGAAGGTACCGACGTTGCACATGTCGCACCCCTTTTGAAGGGACCGACGGTCATCGCCTATTCCGATGATCCAATTGCAGCGCCGAAGGTTGCAGTCGACTTCGCCAAGGCGAACGAAAAGTTCGTGATCCTGGGCGGCGCGATGGGCACAACCTCTCTGAACGTCGACGCAGTGAAGGCACTCGCCTCGCTGCCGTCGCTCGACGAACTGCGCGCGAAGTTGATCGGCCTCATACAGGCGCCGGCAACGAAGATTGCGCAGCTCGCCAACGCACCGGCTGCGAAGCTGGCCCGCGTGTTCGGAGCCTACGGAGCAAAGGATGCCGCGTGAGGCGGTCCGGTAGCAACATTCTGGTTCGAACCTAAATAAGGAACTGACAAATGGCCGATCTGGCAAAAATCGTCGACGAACTTTCGAAGCTCACCGTCCTTGAGGCGGCTGACCTCGCAAAGATGCTTGAAGAAAAGTGGGGCGTTTCGGCTGCTGCCGCGGTTGCGGTTGCAGGTCCGGCGGGCGCTGCCGCTGCTCCGGCGGAAGAGAAGACCGAGTTCACGGTCGTTCTCAGCGCCGCAGGCGACAAGAAGATCGAAGTGATCAAGGAAGTCCGCGGTCTCACCGGCCTCGGACTGAAGGAAGCCAAGGACCTCGTCGAAGGCGCGCCGAAGACCATCAAGGAAGGCGCTTCCAAGGACGAAGCCAACAAGATCAAGGCTACGCTCGAGAAAGTCGGCGCGAAGGTCGATCTCAAGTAAGTGCTTGCGTAAACCGGGCGGCGGTCTCGCCGCCCGGTACTACCGCTTCAATTTTAGCGGACGAGATTCTTTTCCGTTCTGATCGAACGGAAACAAATGCGGAAAAAGGCGAGCGGCGCGACATCCGCGCGGCAGCCGAACCTGAGCGAGGAAAGAAATGGCGCAAACTTTCACTGGCCGGAAGCGGGTTCGCAAATTCTTCGGGAAGATCGCGGAAGTGGCTGAGATGCCGAACCTCATCGAGGTTCAGAAGGCGTCCTACGACCAGTTCCTTCAGATCGACGAGCCCGAGGGCGGCCGCCCGGACGACGGATTGCAGGCGGTCTTCAAGTCGGTATTCCCGATTTCGGACTTCGCCGGCACGTCGATGCTCGAGTTCGTGAAGTACGAGTTCGAGGCGCCGAAATATGACGTCGATGAGTGCCGCCAGCGCGGCATGACCTTCGCTGCGCCGCTGAAGGTCACGCTGCGCCTGATCGTGTTCGATGTGGACCCGGAAACGCAGGCGAAGTCGGTCAAGGACATCAAGGAGCAGGACGTCTACATGGGCGACATCCCGCTCATGACGTCGAACGGCACCTTCATCGTGAACGGCACCGAGCGCGTGATCGTCTCGCAGATGCACCGTTCGCCCGGCGTGTTCTTCGACCACGACAAGGGCAAGACGCATTCGTCGGGCAAGCTCCTGTTCGCCGCCCGTATCATTCCCTACCGCGGCTCGTGGCTCGACATCGAGTTCGACGCGAAGGACATCGTGCACGCGCGCACCGACCGCCGCCGCAAGATCCCGGTGACGTCGCTCTTGTATGCGCTCGGCCTCGACGCCGAAGAAGTGCTGCGCACGTTCTACGAAATCATTACCTACAAGCGCACCAAGGACGGCGCCTGGCGCGTTCCGTTCGATCCGCGCCGCATGAAGGGCTTCCAGGCCATCGTCGATCTGCACGACGCCGACACCGGCGAAGTCGTGGTCGAAGCCGGTAAGAAGCTTTCGGTGCGTCAGGCCCGCACGCTTTCGGAAAAGGGCCTGAAAGCGATCAAGCTCACGAACGAAGACATCTACGGCCAGTTCATCGCCGAAGACATCGTCAATCCGCAGACCGGCGAAATCTTCGTCGAGGCCGGCGCCGAGATCGACGAGAAGGTCATCGCGACGCTGACCGAGGCCGGCTACGACGAGATGCCGATCCTCGACATCGATCACGTCACGGTCGGCGCCTACATCCGCAACACGCTGATGGTGGACAAGAACAACACGCGCGAAGAAGCGCTGTTCGATATCTATCGCGTGATGCGTCCGGGCGAGCCGCCCACCGTCGACACCGCGGAAGCCATGTTCCACTCGCTGTTCTTCGATCCGGAGCGCTACGATCTCTCCGCGGTCGGCCGCGTGAAGATGAACATGCGTCTCGATCTCGATGCTGCCGATACGGTGCGCGTACTCCGCAAGGAAGACATCATCGCGGTCATCCGCACGCTGCTCGACCTGCGCGACGGCAAGGGCGACATCGACGACATCGATCATCTCGGCAACCGCCGCGTGCGTTCGGTCGGCGAACTGATGGAAAATCAGTATCGCCTCGGCCTGCTTCGCATGGAGCGCGCCATCAAGGAGCGCATGTCGTCGGTCGATATCGATACCGTGATGCCGCAGGACCTGATCAACGCGAAGCCGGCCGCCGCCGCCGTGCGCGAGTTTTTCGGTTCCTCGCAGCTCTCGCAGTTCATGGACCAGACCAATCCGCTCTCGGAGATCACGCACAAGCGGCGTCTCTCGGCGCTCGGACCCGGCGGCCTCACGCGCGAACGCGCGGGCTTCGAAGTGCGCGACGTGCACCCGACGCATTACGGCCGCATCTGCCCGATCGAAACGCCGGAAGGCCCGAACATCGGTCTCATCAACTCGCTCGCGACCTTCGCGCGGATCAACAAGTACGGCTTCATCGAAAGCCCGTACCGCCGCGTGAAAGACGGCCGCGTGACGGAAGAGGTGCACTACCTCTCCGCCATGGAAGAAGGGAAGTATTACGTCGCGCAGGCGAACGTGCCGCTGGATGCCAGCGGCAAGTTCACCGAAGAGCAGATCGTCTGCCGCCACCAGGGCGACGTGCTGCCGGTTCCGGTCGAGCGCGTCGACTTCATGGACGTGTCGCCGAAGCAGCTCGTCTCGGTCGCCGCGGCGCTGATCCCGTTCCTCGAGAACGACGACGCCAACCGCGCGCTGATGGGCTCGAACATGCAGCGTCAGGCTGTGCCGCTCCTGCGTGCCGAGGCGCCGTTCGTCGGCACCGGCATGGAAGGCGTGGTTGCGCGTGACTCGGGTGCTGCGATCGCGGCCCGCCGTACCGGCGTGGTCGACCAGATCGACGCGACCCGTATCGTCGTGCGCGCGACGGAAGATAACGATCCCACGAAGTCGGGCGTCGATATCTACCGGCTGATGAAGTACCAGCGCTCCAACCAGAACACCTGCATCAACCAGCGTCCGCTGGTTCGCGTGGGCGATCAGGTTCGCAAGGGCGACATCATCGCCGACGGTCCTTCGACCGAACTCGGCGAACTCGCGCTCGGCAAGAACGTGCTCGTCGCGTTCATGCCGTGGAACGGCTACAACTTCGAGGACTCGATCCTGCTTTCCGAGCGGATCGTGAAGGACGACGTGTTCACCTCCATCCACATCGAAGAATTCGAAGTGATGGCGCGCGACACCAAGCTCGGACCCGAGGAAATCACGCGCGACATTCCGAACGTCTCGGAAGAAGCGCTGAAGAACCTCGACGAAGCCGGCATCGTCTACATCGGCGCCGAAGTCCGCGCCGGCGACATCCTGGTCGGCAAGATCACGCCGAAGGGCGAAAGCCCGATGACGCCGGAAGAAAAGTTGCTCCGCGCGATCTTCGGCGAAAAGGCTGCGGACGTCCGCGACACCTCGCTCAAGGTTCCGCCGGGAGTGCAGGGCACCGTCGTCGAAGTCCGCGTGTTCAACCGTCACGGCGTCGACAAGGACGAACGTGCGCTCGCGATCGAGCGCGAGGAAATTGAACGCCTCGCGAAGGACCGCGACGACGAACAGGCGATCCTCGACCGCAACGTATTCGGCCGCCTGGCCGAGATGCTCGACGGCAAGGAAGCGACCGCGGGTCCGAAGAACTTCAAGAAGGACTCGAAAATCACCCGCGAAGCGCTGAACGAATATCCGCGCCAGCAGTGGTGGCAGTTCGCCGTCTCGAACGAAAAGCTGATGGGCGAGATCGAAGCTGTCCGCAAGCAATACGACGAATCGAAGAAGCGTCTCGAACAGCGCTTCCTCGACAAGGTCGAGAAGTTGCAGCGCGGCGACGAACTCCCGCCGGGCGTGATGAAGATGGTCAAGGTCTTCGTCGCGGTGAAGCGCAAGACGCAGCCGGGCGACAAGATGGCCGGCCGTCACGGCAACAAGGGCGTGGTCTCGAAGATCGTGCCGCAGGAAGACATGCCGTTCCTCGCAGACGGTCAGCCGGTCGATATCGTGCTGAACCCGCTCGGCGTGCCTTCGCGCATGAACGTCGGCCAGATTCTGGAAACACATCTGGGCTGGGCCTGTGCCGGCCTCGGCCGCATGGTTTCCAACGCGGTCGACCAGTACATGGCGCAGGGCAATGTGGCGCCCCTGAAGGAAACGCTCAACAAGATCTACGGCAAGGACGAAACCGTCGCCTCGCTGGACGATAAGGCGCTGGTCGAACTCGGCACCAACCTTCGTCGCGGCGTGCCGATGGCGACGCCCGTGTTCGACGGTGCCAAGGAAAAGGACATCGAAGACATGCTCTCGATCGCAGGGCTGGAAAGCTCGGGTCAGGTGCAGCTCTATGATGGACGCACCGGCGACGCATTCGACCGTAAGGTGACCGTCGGCTACATCTACATGCTGAAGCTGCATCACCTCGTGGACGACAAGATCCACGCGCGCTCGATCGGCCCGTACTCGCTCGTCACCCAGCAGCCGTTGGGCGGCAAGGCGCAGTTCGGCGGACAGCGCTTCGGCGAAATGGAAGTCTGGGCGCTCGAAGCCTACGGCGCAGCCTACACGCTGCAGGAAATGCTCACGGTGAAGTCGGACGACGTGGCCGGCCGCACCAAGGTCTACGAAGCGATCGTCCGTGGCGACGACGCCTTCGAGGCAGGCATTCCGGAAAGCTTCAACGTGCTGGTCAAGGAAATGCGTTCGCTCGGTCTCAACGTCGATCTCGTATCGACCAAGATCAAGACCACGGCTCCGGCGGAGCCGGCAGAGTAGTGGGCAGGCGCGGGGAGTATCTCCCCGCGTCGGCTTCTTGTTCGCTCGCGTTTTGAATTTGAACTGATCCTCCGGCAGCGGCACCGCCGCTCACCCGGAAAAAGGAGAAGGTAATGAACCAAGAGGTTATGAATCTCTTCGGCCCGCAGACGCCGGCCCAGGTTTTCGATCAGATCCGCATCTCGATCGCGAGCCCGGAGAAGATTCTGTCCTGGTCGTACGGCGAAATCAAAAAGCCGGAGACGATCAACTATCGTACCTTCAAGCCGGAGCGCGACGGCCTGTTCTGCGCGCGCATCTTCGGCCCGATCAAGGATTACGAGTGCTTGTGCGGCAAGTACAAGCGCATGAA
>JAGXQU010000041.1 GCA_018335895.1 Hyphomicrobiales bacterium
CGGGGCGCTGGCTGCCGCCGAAGATGAAAAATCCGCGGCGGTCGCAGCCGAGCCGCCGTGCTGTGCCGATCGCCTGGTCGAGTTCCTGGCGTTGCTTCACGATCGCGTCCTCGTAGCGCGAGAGCGTTTCGCTGTTGCCGCTGGAAGAGCCGCGGTTCAATTCGGCAAGAGATGCCTCAAGGCGCTGGCAGATTGCACTCGAATTGGTTGGGAACTGTTGCGGCCGCGGCTGGTAATTGGGCGAAGGCGGCGGGGCGTTCGGAATGTTGGCGGGCGGCAAGGGCTGCGCGCCCGCCGCGCCCATCAGCGCTACGAGAATCGCGATCGCCAGGCCGTTTCGCCGCTCCAGAACCATGAATCGTGCCGCTTTTCCGAAGGTTTCGCCGCTAAAACACAGAATAACGTGACCGAATGATGGTGACGAGGTTCGGTATCGATTTCGTTTACTCGGCGTCCGGTTGGGCCGCGGGTGCTGCGGCGGCGAAAGCCGGGTGTTTCTGGCAGGCGGCGTCCGCGGCGGCGATTTTCGGGAACTTCGCCATATCCACCTTGTAGCGCCGCGCGTTGAAAACCTGCGGCACCAGAAAGATGTCCGCGAGTGTCGGCTGCGCGCCGAAGCAGTAGGGCGCAGGCGAGATCATACGCTCTATGGCTGCGAACCCTTTCTCGATCCAGTGCCGTGTCCATCCGTCTACGGTTTCGAGGTCGAGGTTAAGCTGTTTCAGGAGGTAGTTGCGCGGCCCCGTATTGCCGAGCGGGTGAACGTCCATCGCGATGATGTGTGTGACCGCGCGGACACGGACGCGCTCCCGCAAATCGGCGGGCAAAAGCGGGGGCGCAGGGTGATTTTCGTCGAGCCATTCGATAATGGCGAGCGATTGGATCAGCACCTCGCCATCGTCGAGTTCTAGCGCCGGCACACGCGCCTGCGGGTTCACCGCGGCGAAGCGTTCATCAAGATGTTCGCCCTTCACCAGATGAACGGGCACGGTCTCGTAAGCGAGCCCCTTCAGGGCGAGCGCGATGCGCACACGATAGCTCGCCGACGAACGGAAGTAGGAATAGAGCTGCATGTGCGTTCATCGCACAATCCGCGCGGGACTCAAACGGCGGGCAGCCGTAAGACCGCGTATTGCGCGTAGCCCCGGAACGGGCGCGCGAAGTGCAGTGTGGCGCGTTCCCGCGTCGCCAGTGTGCGCAACTCCGTTTCGAGTTCGTCCCGCGGCGTGACGTGAAACAGCTTCAGCCAGCGCGTGAGCGTGCGGCCAAAGAAGCCCGGCAGGCCACGCTGATCCCCGAAGTCGACGATGTGCAACTCGCCGCCACGGGCGAGCGCGGCAACGGCGCGCTCCAGCACCGCGCGCCATACCGGGATCATCGACAGGCTGTAGGAGACAAAAACACGTTCGAAGCGCTCGACCCCGAAAAGCGCTCTCGCATCGAAGTTCGTGGCGTCGGCGCTGGCAACTTCGATGGCATCGTCGAGCTTCTCGCGCGCGATGTTTTCGCGGGCCGTCCGCAGCATTTCTTCGGAAATATCGAGTCCGAAGAAGTCCGCGTCCGGGAACCGTTTTGCTGCGGCAATCAGGTTGCGCGCGGTACCGCAGCCGATTTCCAGAACGTGCGTGTCGGGCGCGGGATATAGACCACGAATGAGATCGTCACGGCCGAGCAGATAGAATTTGCGCGTGAGATCGTAGATGCGCCGCTGGTGCCGGTACATCCGGTCCATGTTCGCGGCGGCAATCGCGCTCTCGCTGCGGGTCAGCATTTCAGAACGTAAAGGTGAAAGCCGCCGTAGATCGCCGAGCGGTCGCGCGCGGTGAAGGCGAGCGACTCCTCTTCGCGATAATCCCAGCGGTCCAGAATGTCGTTCGCCACGCGGCCGGGGAGGAGCGAAGGTTTCGCGGCTGTCCGGAAAATGACACGTGCGCCGGGCTTCGCCGTGCGCGTGATCTCTTTCCACAGCGAGTTGAGTTGCGCGTCGCTCATCCAGTCCTGCGCGTCCAGCAGGATGTAGCGATCCCCCGATGCGTCTTGCTGCGATTCGAGATACTCGGTGAAGGATCGGTTCAGCACTTCCACGCGATTCACGCGCGCTTTGACGATCTCGAAGTTCTCTCGCCGCAGGTAGGGCGGCAGCGGGCCGCTCGCTTCGTCAGCGTATCCACGGCCGAAGGCCTGCCATGCAAAATAGTTGTCCTCGATGCGGAAGCCGCAGGAGAGCCGCTCCAGCCGCTCGTAAACGACCGCAGCCATATTGCCGTTTCCGGCGCTGGCAAGGGCTTCGTATTGTGCGGGCGGAATCCCGAGGCCAAAGAGCGAGAACTGCCGCGCCAGTGCCCAGCGTATGAGTGTCCGGTCGAACAACGGCGCGAGCGCCGTCGCGAAGTAACTTTTCTGTTCTTCGAGCGAACGCGCCCGCAGGAGGTCGCGCGGGTTCACGCCATAGGCGCGGGCAACCAGATGACCGAGGCCGATAAAGCGGCCAAGCAGCCCGAAGCGGTAAAAGTTGTTCGCGAAAACGCCGATGCGCCGCTCGCCGAGCCCGAAGCGGCGGTGCTCCCAATAGGCGCGCGTATCTTCGTCGAGGTGGCTCGCGAGCCAGCGGTCATAGGCTGCGATGTTCGCCTTCTCGTTGGCGCCGCCGAAGAAGCGGTAGAACTCGTTCCACGAGGGAAGCTTCGCGGCGGCAGCGAGCTTGAGCTTGTTCAGCGCGACATGGGTCGGGTTTAGGTCGAGTGCCGTGATGCGCGCGGGGTTTGCCGTCAGATAGGAGAGAATGTTGCAGCCGCCGGATGCGATGGCGACGACGTGGCTGTCGGACGCAATACCGAGCGCCTCCATGTCCACTTCCGGGTCTTCCCAGATCTGCGGATAGACGAGACCCTTGAACAGCGAGGCGAACACAGCGTTCAGAAGGTTCGTGGTGCCAAGCGAACGGCGATAGCCGACGGCGCTTCGCAACCGCGCGGAAACGGAGATTTCAGCCAAGCGGTGTCCCTCACGGAATCGGTTTTTCTTTTCCGTGTAACGGAGCGGCTATGTCAGTTTGACGACAGTTAGCGCTTGATCTTGCGCATACTCTTCGCGACTTCACGGTCGCCCGCGCGTCCGGAAGCGGAGAGCGCGGAGGCGACACCTTCCTGATCGGCCGCGCTGCGGTTCTGGCTGAGCTTCGCCTTGCCTTCGAGCGTTTCGATATGCAGCCGGATGCCGACGATGCCCTTGATCTGTCGCGCGATGTAATCTTCCGGCGCGTCGGACACTTCCCACGGCTCGGCGAAGCCTGCCTCGAAGCGTTGGGTCAGCGTCTCCACCTGCGCACGCAGCATCTCTGCGTCTTCGAAAATCTCCAGCCGCCCCCGCGCTACGATCATCGAGTAGTTCCAGGTCGGCACGACCTTGCCATGCACTTTCTTGGTCTCGTACCAGCCCGGTGAAACATAGGCGTCTGCGCCCATGAAAAGCGCGAGTGCGGGCTTCGTGAGATCGCTATCGCGCCATTGCGGATTGCCGCGTGCGAGATGCCCCGCGATGGTTCCCTGCGGTCCGGCATGCGGATCGAACACGATCGGCAGGTTGCTCACGATAGGTCCGTGCGCGCCGACCGAAATTAGCGTCGTGAGTCCCGAGGCCGCGATCTGCGCCTGCATCGCGGCGAGATCCGTCTCGCGGAAAGCGGGTGGATTGTAGAGCATGTCAGTCGGGCAGTTCCGCGCCGGTATCGGCGAGCACGGCTGCCCGCGCCGTCACTGTATCCAGCACGCGCTCGAAAGCCGCGCGGTCTTCGGCGGACACTTCCCCGAACATCCGCTGGGAAAGCGCTTGCGCCGCAGGCGCAATCGATTCGTACACTTCAAGCCCGATCGGGCTCAGCGACAGAAACGCCTCGCGCTTGTCGTCACGGTTCGCGCGCTTGGCCAGCATCTTCTTGCGCGTCAACGTCGCCACCGCACGCGAAACCTTGGTCTTGTGCATGTGGCTGCGCTCGCCGATCTGCTTCGCGGTCATGGTGTTGAATTCGCCGAGTTGCGCGATCACGCGCCATTCGGCGATGCCGATGCCGTATTTCGTGGAATAGGTGCGCGCGGTCGCCTGACTGACGAGGCTCGCTGCCACCACCAGCCGGTAGGGCAGGAAATTCT
>JAGXQU010000042.1 GCA_018335895.1 Hyphomicrobiales bacterium
CCGAGATCGAAATACCCGTCATGCAGGTGAATGTCGGAATGACAGACGCCGCAATGCCCGACACGCACCAGAACTTCCGTTCCCTTCGGCTCCGGCGCGTCGACGATTTCCTCGCAGAGCGGTTTGCCGTAGTCGGTGAAAACCTGGCGCGCGATTTTCGTCATGGGTCACTTTCTCATCGCGGCGGCAACATTCGCGAGCCGCACAAAACCTTCGACCGGAATTTCTTCCGCGCGCCGGGTCGGTTCGATTTCCGCCGCCGCAAGAAGGGCTGCGGCATCGAGCCCTAACGAGCGCAGGCTTTGGCGTAGCATCTTGCGCCGCTGGCCGAAAGCGGAAGCCGTAACCTGTCCGAGAATTTTCGCGTTGCAGGGAAGCGGGTTTTCGCGCGGAACGATCTGCACGACGGAAGAGGTAACCTTCGGCGCAGGCACGAACGCGCTCGGACTGATGTCGAATAAAATCCGCGCTGCGGAACGCCAGCCGGCTAAAACGCCAAGACGTCCATAAGCGTCGTCGTCCGGCGTCGCAACGATGCGCTCGGCGACTTCGCGCTGAAACATCAGGATCAGCGAGTCGTAATATGGTGGCCATGGCTCGAGCGTGAGCCAATCGATCAGAAGCGCGGTCGCGATATTGTAGGGCAGGTTCGCGATGATGCGCGCCGTTCCGCCATGCAGGAGCGGCTGCGGGTCGAAGCGAAGCGCGTCGGCCTCGACGATCTCAAGCTTGCCGGGATAGTGCGCAGAAATTTCGTTGAGCGCGGCGATGCAGCGCGCATCGCGCTCGATCGCGATCACGCGCGAAGCCCCTTCCGCGAGCAGCGCGCGGGTGAGCCCGCCGGGACCGGGGCCGATCTCGATCACGGTGACACCGTCGAGCGATCCGCCCGCGCGGGCGATGCGCGACGTGAGATTGAGGTCGAGCAGAAAGTTCTGGCCCAGCGATTTTTTCGCCTGCAACTCGTGCTTGCGGATCACGTCGCGAAGCGGCGGCAGTCCGTCGATCTGGCTCATGCTTTAGCGGCAAGGCGTGCCGCGAGTTTCAACGCGGCTTCCAGGCTCGACGGGTTCGCGGTGCCGCTGCCTGCGAGATCGAACGCGGTGCCGTGATCGGGCGAAGTGCGCACGAAGGGCAGGCCGAGCGTCACGTTCACCGCACGGTCGAAGGCGAGCGCTTTCACGGGCGCCAGCACCTGATCGTGATACATGCCGAGTGCAACGTCGTAATATTTGCGCGCGTGTTCGTGAAACAGGCTGTCGGCGGGGTGCGGTCCACTCGCTTCGATGCCTTCATCGCGGAGCGTGCGGATCGCGGGCGCGATGACGTCAATGTCCTCGCGGCCGATGGTGCCTTCCTCGCCCGCGTGCGGATTGAGACCGCAGACCGCAAGCCGCGGGTTTGAAATGCCGAAACGCACCCGGTAGTCGTGCGCCGCGATGCGCGCACTCTCGACGATCAGCCGCGTAGTCAAGGCATCCGGCACATCGCGCAGCGGCATGTGGATCGTGATCGGGATGACCGCGAGTTCCTCGCTCCAGATCAGCATGACCGGACGCGGGGCGCCGCTCAGATGTGCGAGATATTCGGTATGGCCGGGAAAGGCGAAGCCGCCGGCCTGCATGACGTGCTTCGCGATCGGATTGGTGACGACGGCCGAAGCCTTGCCTTCCTGCACGAGCTTCACCGCAAGATCGATCGAGGCGCGCGCGGCCTTTGCGCTGGTGCCGTCGGGCTTTCCGGGCGGTGCGCTTGCTGCCGCACCCGGAGCGACAAGCGGGAGCGCCGTTTCGAACGCCTGCGCCGCTTCTTCAACGGCGCATTCAACGAGCGGAATGTCGAGCTTCAGCGCGCGTGCGCGCTCTTTCACGAATGCAGCGTCGGCCAGAAATGCGAAAGGCGGAAGCTTTCGTGCCTTGCGTTCAAGCCAGAGCCTGAGCGTGAGGTCGGGGCCGATCCCGGCCGGCTCGCCGAGCGTCAGGGCGAGCGGAAGCATTGGCTTTAGTTCTCGGAGATAATCTGGATGATCGAAGTCTTGCGCATCCGGTCGAGAATGCGTTTCTCGTAGGCCTCGAGACGCTTGCCGAGCAGTTCGTTCCGCAACTCGCGGTTCGAGGAAATGTCCGCGGGCACCTCGCGGCGGTCGCAGATCGCGACGACTTCGATGCCGTTCACGGTCGCTTCCGGCGGCGCCATGCGGCCGTCGGGCAGGGACTGCAACAGCTTCTGCAGCGCAGGCGGCAGATCCGACGAAAGCCGCCGGATCGGCGGTTTCACCACGACTTCGTTGTATTGGCGCGCAAGCCCGGCAACCTGATCGCAGGAGGTGACGAGCGCCCGGAGGTTCTCCGCTTCTTTCGCGCGCATGGCGCGGACGTTGTCAGGCGCATTGCGGCGCACGACGAAGATCACCTGGACCATCGTGTACTGCGTGGATTTCAGGTTCATGTTCTGGCCGCGCGCATGCATCGCGGCGACCAGATCGGCGTCGCGCACGACCACGTTGCCGGAATTCGCCTGCACGTATTGCTGCCAGGCGAGGTCCGACTTGATGCGTTCCTTCAGCCTGACAACATCGACGCCGGTCTGCTTCAAAGCCTGCTCGAACTGCGAGGAGGACCTGCCGGATCGCTGCGCCATGCTGGTGAAGGCGCGGTCGACCTCGGACTGGGTCGGCGAGATGTCAGCGCGCTGCGCGACCTGAAGCTTGAGCTTGAACTCGATCAGCTCCTCGAGCACTTCCTTGCGTGAGGTATTCTTTCCGGTGCCCTTATGCAGCTTCTGCCGCTCGGCGATGTCGAGCATCGTGATCGGCTCGCCGTTCACGACGGCGGCGACCTGCGCGCGGACGGACGAGGGAGCAAACGCGGCAGCGGCGAACGCCAGCGCGGCACAGGCGAGAAGAACGGGTCTGCGTGAGGCGGACGTGTTGGGCATGTCTGGCGTCGAACGGTCTCGTTTCAGCAAATAATACAGCACATTGCCCGCCGAAGACTATGGGCAGCTCCTGTGGCGGCAATAGGACCGCTAATTAGTGGTCGTGACCTGGTTGCCGAGGTTCTGCTTGAATCCGGTTTCGCCGAGCGTGCGCAGGTTTAGGCGCAGCATGAATTTGTGCACGGGCGAAGACGTAATCAGGTTCGTGTAATCGGCGACGTAGGTTGCGCTGATGGCGATACACTCGTCGGTATAGGTCAGACCGACTGTCCCGAAGTCGATCCGGCCGCGCTCGAGGTCGTAGCGCACGCCGCCCATGATGCTCCAGTAGTCGTGGAAGTGGTAGTTTGCAGTCTGGTAGACGCCATTGCGGCGCTCTAGGTAGCCGATCATCGGTTGCGCTTCATAGCGCGAGTAGATGGTCGAGAGCGTCAGGCGGTCCCAGCGCGAAGTCGTCTCCGCCTCGAAGCGGCGCAGCGACAGGTCGTCCTTGTCGAAGCGGAAGCGCGTGACAAAGGAGAGGCGTCCGGTCGGCTGGAAATAGATGCGCGAGACGTAGTCCGACGTGCGCTCTTCGAGGCCGGAATGTGCGCCGGTATTGGCGATGTCGTAGACCGAGTACGAATTCAGGCCGAACATCTGGTACGACTGGCCGAGCAGCACGTTGACCATGCCGAAGCGGTGGACGTTGGCGGTGTATTGCAGGCCGTAGTTCAGGCGCGAGCCGCCCTCGACGCGGTCGTAGCCGGAATATTTGTCGATCGCGAAGAGGTTGGTGTCGTCGAACACGAGGCTCTGCGCGTCTTCGTTCGGGAAGCGGCCGATGCGGGTTTCGTTCGGGCGGATGATGGTCTGCACGATCGGCTCCAGCGTCTGCGTGCCCCACGAATGCACGGAGATGAAGGGCCAGCGCGCTTCGAGGCCGACCACCGGCATGGCGCGGATCAGTTCGTCGTTGGCGACCGTGTTCAATGCCGCGATGTTGGCGTCGGGGCTGACCTGAATCGACGCGGCGTCGGCACGCATGCGCGCAAAGGGCGTGAACAGGATGCCGGTGACGTCGCTCGTAATCGTGCGCTTCCAGTCCATCAGCGCGGAGAGCCGGTTGTAGGTGCCGGGCAGGCCGCGCACGAAACACTGGTTCGGGTTCGGATTGATGGCGATGCAGCGCGAGAGATCCTTGCCGTTGGTATCCAGGACCGAAGTCGCGCCAAGGTCGGCCTGATCGCGCGAAATGCTCGTGAAGTTCAGCCGGTAGGAAAGTTCGCCGCCCAGAATCGGATTGCCGAAATAGTAGGAGTAGTCGATCACCGGGTGCACGAACGGCAGCTGGCGGTTGTTGTCGAGTTCCGACAGCCCGTAGAAGCCGAGCGCGCGCATGTCGAAGTGCGAGCGGTCGCCCTGACCGGTCAGGAAAATCTGCGAGGTGCGCTCGGTGAGACGTGTGCGGTTGATATAATAGTCGTTCAGGAACGAACGATCCGAGAGCAGCGCGCCGTCGAAGCCCCAGTTCCAGCGCTGGTTGATGTTGAATTCGCCGGAGGCTTCCAGCGCGCCGCGGAAGTCACGGTTGCCCGACAGCGAGCCGAACCGCTCCGGATTGGTCTGGTCGATGCCCGCGGCCTTGATCTGGTACGCACCGTTCACGAGCCGGTGGCGGAATTCGCCCTTGCCGAGCACGCCCTGTCCGCTGAACGGAACGACCGCGACAGTCGCGTCCATGTTCGGCTTGATCGACCAGAAGTAGGGCGCTTCAACACCGACGCCGACGCGGCTGTTCGAATAGACGTGGGGCGGCAGGAAGCCCGACTGACGCTTCACGGTCGGGTCCGGATGATAGAAAAACGGCAGATAGGCGACCGGATAGCCGAACAGTTCGAGCGTGCCGTTCTCGTAGTAAATCTTGCGCTCGCCTTCGTTATGGATGATGCGCGCGGCCTTCACCTGCCACAGCGGCGGCTTTTTCGGATCGTCGCGGCAGGGTTCGCAGGCCGTGTAGACGCCGTTCGAGAATACGGTGATGTTGCCTTCGGTGCGGTCGGCGCGCGAGGCCGCGAAGCGCGTGCGCTGCGGCGTCTCGACCAGCATCGAATTGACGAAGGCTTCGCGGAAGTCCTGCGTCATGTCCAGCGCGGTGGCATGGATGACGTTGCCGTCCTTCGCCTTGTAGCGGACGTTGCCTTCCGCGAACATCTTGTTGGTGGCGCGGTCGTAGGTGACCTTGTCGGCTTCGAGCACGCCGCCGTCGTAGTAAATCTGCACGCCGCCGACTGCATGAACCTTGTTGTTCTTGTAGTCGTAGATCATCTCGTTCGCGGTGACCAACATCTGCGCGTTCTGATCGCGGGTGGTCTTCTTGCCCATCAGGCGTTTGGTGAGCGAAGGCTCCACCGTCTTCGAGCGCGGCAAGGACTGCGCGTAGGCAGCGCCGTTCCAGCACGCAAACAAGAGGGCGCAAAGAACCGCAAACCCGGCGCGGCGGAACGGCCGGCCGGATGCGTGCACTCCGGAGGTGACGGCGGAAAGGGAACGCATCTAGCCGTCTTCCTGATGCAAAAGAATTGAACAGCCGATCATCGCGGCGCAGACCACGGGCAGCCAGCCGGCGACGATCGGATGCAGGAACCCGCCTTCGCCGAGTTGCTCGGAAAGTTGCGACCCGACGTAAAGGAGGAAGCCCGACAGCACGCCGATCGTGACCATCTTGCCGACCCCGCCGAGCCGGAATACGCGCAGGCTTACCGCCGCCGCGATGATGACCATGGTGGCGAGGAGAAGCGGGCGCGCGAGCAGGAGCTGGTACTGGATTTCGTAACGCGCGGCGGAAAGCCCCGCGGCCTTCACGAGTTCGATCGCGGCGGGCAGTTCCCAGAACGACAATGCCGCCGCATTCGAGAAGGTGCCGCGAACCTGATCGGGCGTGAGGCTCGTCGGCAGCAGATGCGACGCGAGCGTCTTCGGACTGTTGGTGGGCGAGAAGATCGAAACCTCGGTGAGGCGCCAGGCGCCCGGCTGCAACTCGGCCGACTTCGCTTCGACGCGCTCGATGAATTCGCCCTTGGCGTCGAACACGAAGATGCGCACGCCCGAAAGCGTGCGGCCCTGATTGCTCGCGGCCTGCGCGTTGATGATCGCCTGGGTGTTGTCGGAGCGCTGGCGAACCCAGATGTTGCCCTGCGGCTTTTCCTGGTTCCAGCCGATGGCGGCGGCGCGGGCTGCGAGCAATTCGCTCTCGATGCGGTCCGCACTTTCCTTCAGCGCTGCGGAAAGCGGATTGTAGACGGTGGTAGCGGCGATGCCGATCAGGAGCGCTGCCGCGACCGCACTGCCGATGAACTGCCAGGCGGAGATGCCGGCCGCGCGCGCGACCACGAATTCGAGCCGGCGCGACAGCGCGAGGAATGCCGACATCGCGCCGATCAGGGTCGCGAACGGCAGCATCTGTTCGGTGAAGGAGGGCAGGCGCAGCAACACGAGGTAGCCGATCCGGGAGGCCGTGCTGTTGGGCTGGTCGCCAACGCGGCGCGTGAGCTCGAAGAAATCGACGACCGCAATCAGCGCAACGCAGGTCAGGAATGCGACCGCAACCGCCGTCAGGAAACGGCGGCCGAAATAACGACCTAGCATGCCGAATGCGACCATCTTGCTACGCCGTCCTCAATCGTTCGAAACGCGCGGAGAGGAGATCCGCGATCTTCTGAAGCAGTGCAGGCACCCTGAACTGCGCGAATCCTGCGATCACCGCCAGCCCGTAGAGGATTCCGGCGACCGGCACGAGATAGGTAATCCAGGTCAGCGCCGCGTTGCGCGCGACCATCCCCGAGGTACCGAAGCCGAAAATTTCCACAAGCGCGAATGCGCCCGCTGCGCCCGCGATCGCAAGGCCGCGGCTTTGCCGCGTGGTGCGCGCTTCGCCGAGGAATGCGAAGGCAAGCACGAAGGCTGCGATCGGAAACAGCGGCGCGGAAAGGCGCTTGTGCAACTCGGCGCGGAAGCGGCCCGGGTCCTGCTTGTACATCTCGTCGGACTCGTCGGCCGTCACGAGATCGTAGAGCGTGCGGTCGGTCGCGCGATAGAGCACGTGCTGGTTCGGCGTGAGCTGCGACATGTCGAACGCGTAGCGCTGAAACTCGACGAAGTTCGGCGACTTGTTCTGCCCCTGGCGGCGCTGCATCACGCCGCCGTCGAGGATCAGGTAGGCGCCCTGCGGCGAATGCACGATGCGTCCGCGCTCGGCGATATAGGTGGTTTCGTTGTCCTGATTGCGCGCATCGAACACGAAGATGCCGAGCATCAGTCCGTCCGGGCTGCGTTCGCGGACGTGGAAGGTGAGCCCGCGGTCCATCGACATGAAGCGGCCGGGGATCGCGACGTTCGAGACGATGTCCGCGTTCACTTTCGAGATCTGCTCGCGCAGCGTGCGCAGCGTCCAAGGGCCTACTTCGGCGCTGACGGCGATGGTCAGGGTCGCCACGATCATGGTGAGCGCGAACAGCGGGCGGAAAATGCGCCAGCGGCTGACACCGGCGGCGTTCATCACGATAAGTTCGGAATCGGCGGAGAGGCGGTTCAGCGTGAACACGATTGCGATGAACAGCGCGATCGGTGCGATCACGAGCATCAGCATCGGCAAAGCGAGGGCGGTGATCGTCATGAACACGAAGAACGACTGGCCCTGGGTCGCGAGCAAGTCGAAGCGGCGCAGGACCTGCGTCAGCCAGACCAGTGTGGTAAGGCTTCCCAGCACCGCGAGGAACGCGATGGCAGCAGTCGAGAACAAATACCGGTCGAGCCGCCCCATTCGCGTCGATACTCACGGTGCCGATTCTCCACCCAGAATCGGGACCGCCCCCTACTAAAATTGACCGGTCGAAACTGGCCGGGAATTGAGGCTTTCAGGGGGCGCTCGCCCCACAAAAAATCCTCGGTTAATACTGTCCCATCAATCCCTTAACGGACTCCGACATGGCCGAAGCCCCGAAGATCTCCATAGCCGAGCTGAAGACCCCCGTCACCGGTACTCTGGTAGTGTTAACCGACGAAAATCTGGATTTCGGCGCCGCCGCCAGGGCGGCGATGAAGCCTTCGGGCGATCTTTTCCAGCGCGTCGCCAAAATCGAGAAGTTCACCGGCAAGCGAAACAAGATTTTGAGCCTGGCGGCGCCCTCCGGTCTCAAATTGGAACACCTGATCGTGGCCGGAACGGGCAAGTCGAAGGAGATGAAGGCCGAGGACTGGCTCAAGCTCGGTGGCGCTATTGCGGGAAGGCTCCCGGCCGGCGCCCGGAATGTGACCGTGCTCGCCCAGACTCCCGGCGGAAAACTGGGTGCCGACGAGGCGGCCCAGATCGCGCTCGGGATCAAGCTCCGCGCCTACAAGTTCGACCGCTACAAGACGAAGAAAAAATCCGGAGAGGATGACGAGTCGAAGACGCCGGCAGCCGACATCCGGGTCGCGGCCGAGGATGTGGCGGGCACGAAGAAGGCGTGGGTTGCTGCGGAAGCGGTCGGCAGCGGCATCGTGCTCGCCCGCGAGCTCGTGAACGAGCCGCCGAACGTACTCTTTCCCGTTGAGTTCGCGCGCCGCGCGTCGGAACTGAAGAAACTCGGCGTGCAAATCGAGGTGCTCGACGAGCCGGCGATGAAGAAGCTCGGCATGCACGCGCTCCTTGCGGTCGGGCAGGGCTCCGAGCGCGACAGTCGCCTCGTCGTCATGCGCTGGAATGGCGCGAAAAAGAAATCCGAAGCGCCGGTCGCGATCGTGGGCAAGGGCGTGTGCTTCGATACCGGCGGTATTTCGATCAAGCCCGCGGCCAGCATGGAAGACATGAAGGGCGACATGGCAGGCGCAGCCTGCGTTACCGGCCTCATGCACGCGCTTGCCGCGCGCAAAGCCAAGACCAACGTGGTCGGCGTGATCGGCCTCGTCGAAAACATGCCGGACGGAAATTCCTATCGACCGGGCGACATCCTGAAGTCCTATTCGGGCCAGACCATCGAGGTCATCAACACCGACGCGGAAGGCCGCCTCGTGCTCTGCGACGCGCTCGCCTACACGAACGAGCGCTTCAAGCCGAAACTCATCATCGATCTTGCAACGCTGACAGGCGCGATCCTTGTCGCGCTCGGGCAGGAATACGCGGGCCTGTTCTCGAACGACGACAAGCTAGCGGAACGTCTCACCGAAGCGGGCAAGGTCACGGGCGAACTCGTGTGGCGGATGCCGCTCGCGCCTTATTACGACAAGATGATCGACTCGAAGTTTGCCGACATGAAAAATACCGGCGGACGTTTCGGCGGCTCGATCACCGCTGCGCAGTTTTTGCAGCGCTACATCGGCAAGACGCCGTGGGCGCATCTCGATATCGCGGGCACCGGCATGGCCGCGCACAACACCGAGATCGGGGATTCATGGGGTCCGGGCTGGGGCGTGCGGTTGCTGAACGAGTTCATCGCCGCGCACTACGAGAAATAATCCAGCCGTGACAGAGGTTTACTTCTACCACCTGCAAAACCAGCCGCTCGAAAAGGTGCTGCCTCAACTCTTGGAGAAGTGCCTTGAGCGCGGCTGGCGCTGCGTGGTGCAGGCGAGCAGCGACGAGCGCGTGCAGGCTTTGGATCAGCATCTTTGGACGTGGCGCGACGATTCATTCCTGCCGCATGGTCTGGAGTCGGAAGCGAACGCTTCCGAACAGCCGGTGCTGCTCACGATTTCGGAGAACAATGCGAACGGTGCGAAGGCGCGATTCTTCGTCGAAGGCGCGAGCAGCGAAAATCTCGCTGGCTATGAACGCGCGATCCATCTGTTCGACGGCAACGATCCGGATGCGGTCGACAACGCACGCGCGCAATGGAAGATCGCGCAGGCTGCGGGCCACGCGGTGACGTACTGGCAGCAGGACGAAGCCGGCCGCTGGCAGCAGAAGGCGTAAGCTAGCCCTTCTTCCGCCCGCGCAGCACACGATATTCGAGCACGCCGTCAACCGCGAGGCGCTCGATCATGAGCCCGCCGATATTTGCTTCCGGAATCATCCGCAATCCCGTCCAGCGCAGCCAGCTTGCGCGCCGGGTGTCGCGCTTGATCAATGCGTTCATCTCTTCGACCGGGCGGTGATAGATCAGCTTGGAGAGATCGCGCGAGTGTTCGATCTCGAGACCGGCCGCTTCGAAGGCCGCGCGCCAGCCGCGCTCGGTCGGCATCACCGGGCAGCGCCACATCTTGCGGACGATGTCGAGGTCGCCTGCGAGTTCTTTCGGGAAGTTTTCGATCGGCATGTCGTCGACGAGCACGAACGTGCCGCCGGGCTTCAGCGCGCGGGCGATGTTCGCGACCGTCGCGTTCGGATTTACTGAATGCACCATGCTCTCGATGCCGATTGCGAGATCGAACTCGCCTTCGATCGGTTCGTCATAGGATTTCAGTTCGAAGCGGATGCGGTCCTCGAGGCCGCGCTTCTTTACTTCCTCGCGCGCGCGGTCGATCTGGATCGGCGAGATGGTACGGCCGAGCCAGGTGCCGCCGATTTTTCCGATCAGGTCGAACGCCGTGCCGCCGTAGCCGCAGCCCGCGTCGAGCACACGCGGGTTTTCGGGCAGCTTCAAGCCTTCGAGCATGAGATTGTGCAGGACGAAGGGGCCGTTATGGCCGGTGACCGGATCGTCCATCAGGCGATGCACGGTCATGCTGTCGTACCCGGAATAGCGGCGCACGATCCGGTTCCAGCGGACCCAGCGGTCGAGCCAGCGGTAATAGCTCGAGACCTTGCGTAGCTGCGTGGTGCGTGCGGCGTTCGCGGAGACTTCAGTCATTCTGCAATTGCCAATCAAAAAAAGCGCCCCGGTCGAGGCGCTGAATGGCACAATCGTAGCCCCAAGAGCGTGTCCGCAAAAGGGCGGAAGGATTCAGGCGCGGGATCTACCGCGCGGCTTTTGCGGGCGGCGCCTGTAGGAGCCGGCGCAGCCACAGCCCAGCGAGCAGTCCGGCGAAGCAGAAAACCAAGAAAACCCAGCCACTTAGCGCACCTGCATGAATGCCTGACAGCAGTACGCCGACGGTGCAGCCGAGAGAGACCATCGCGCCCCAGCCCATCAGCACGCCGCCGATCAATCCGCGCAGCGCTTCATCGAGTGTCGGCAGCCGCAGCTGGAATTGCCCGGAGACAAGTGCTGCCGCGAAACTCGCGAGAATAATTCCGCCGACGAAGATTCCGTTCGGAGAAAGAAGCGCAGTCTTGACGACGGTCACGCAGCCGCGGAACGCGTCGAGCCCGTGGAGTGTAGAGGGCAGCAATCCCGCCTCTTGCGTCCATGTGCGGGCGAGCGAACCGAGTTCCGCGGTGACGCCGAGCGGCGAGACGCGCAGATAGGCGACCGCGGAAATCACGCCCACCAGCAGTCCGCCGGTCCATGCGGGCCAGCGCTCGACGAAAATAGAATTGCCGATGCTCGCGGCATCGACGCGTGTTTCCTTACGCGCGGAAATCTTGAACGAAGTTCCGGCGAGCACGTACCAGGCGATCGCAAGCAGGACGGCCAAGGTCAACGCCAATGTGCCCGCGTAGCCGAGCGTGTGCGGCAACCACACGACAGGGCTGTCCACGATCGTTGCCAGATAGAGCGTGTTCCAACTCGCAAAGCCGAGACCGAAACCGATCACGGCGCCGACGAGCGCGAAGGGCGAGGTCGGCGAACCTTCGCCCAGACGATAGATGTGTGCGGAGATGCAGGAGCCGGAAATCGACATACCCGCGCCGAACACGAAGGCGCCGAGCGCAAGCGCGTAGCTGACCGGGCCGATATGGGCGGTGGGCGGCAGGCGGTCGGCAAGCGGAAGCGGCATCCATTGCGTGAGCACGGCGAGATAGCCGAGCGCACCGACGCCGAGCGCGAGCAGGATCGACAACACGCCGCGCGGATCGCCTTCTTCGAGATATTCGCGGCTGTGACAGAAAAAGCAGAAGCGCGAGCGTTGCAATACGAAGCCGAAGCTGCCGCCAAGCGCGAGCGAAAGCGCAAGCGTCCGCGTTTCCGGCGTGCTGTAAAGCGATATGACGCCAAGCACGATCGCCGCTGCGACGACTAAGGCCGTAACGCGAGGCAGGGTGATTCCGTTCATGGGCCGAACCTATCAGAAGAAGAAAGGACGCGGATGCTTTCGCAATCCGCGTCCAGTTGTGCGCCTCGGGAGGAACAATCGAGCGCGCGTTCTCTGCGTTACTTGCCGTTCCAGACCAGACCGGCGTTGTTCTGCACCGGAACGCCGACAGCGTTGCCGTATTCGGTCCACGAGCCGTCGTAGTTCTTGACGTTCTGGTAGCCGAGGATCTTGGCAAGCGCGAACCAAGTGTGGCTCGAACGTTCGCCGATGCGGCAATAAGTGATGATCGGCTTCGAGCCGTCGATGCCGGCGTCGGCATAGACCTTCTTCAGTTCGTCGGCAGGGAGGAAGGTGCCGTCAGCGGCGACTGCCTTGCCCCAGGGGACGTTCTTCGCGCCCGGGATGTGGCCCGCACGCACGGAGAGTTCCTTGATGCCGTTCGGCGCGATGATCTTGCCGTTGTATTCGTCCGGCGAACGGATATCGACGAGCACGGCGCTGTTGTTGCCGGCGTTCACGACCGAAAGCACGTCGGCGAGCTTCGCGCGAAGCTGCGGCTTGCCTGCGGGCAGGGTGAAGTTCGACTTCGCGTAATTCTTCACGCTGGTGTCGAGCGGCAGGCCCTTGGCTTCCCAGAGCTTGCGGCCGCCGTCGAGCAGCTTCACCTGGTTGCCGAGTCCGTACACTTCATAGACCCACGCACCCCATGCGGCGAACCAGTTGTTGTTGTCGCCATAGAGGATGATCGTAGTGTCCTTGTTCACGCCGGCTGCCTGCAACTGCGCTTGCAGATTCTGCGCGCTGACGATGTCGCGGCGAACCGTGTCGACGAGGTCGTGGTGCCAGCGGATGTTGATCGCGCCCGGGATGTGGCCGCGTTCGTAGACGCCCGGATCGACGCTGACTTCGAACACGCGGATTTTCGGATTTTCGAGATTCTTCGAAAGCCAGTCGACCGTCACCAGCGGGCCTTTCGGCAGTTCTTGCGCAGAGGCGGGGAGTGCGAGCGTCGCGGCTACGGCGAGACCGGCCAGCAAACGAAGGGGGGACATGGATAGCTCTCCTGATTTTCTTGCGGCGACGAACCGTCGACCGTTTCAGGAGCATTTCACATGAATAATTGTGTTGTCAATAATTATACAATCTACGATGGGATTGTGGGAATAATATACAAATGTACAAGTGAAATAAACTAGAGCATTCAAAACTAACAACGAAAAAGCCCCGGACATTCTGTCCGGGGCTCTTACTTGGGCGTTTGCGAGTCGTTGTTAGAAGCTGCTGAAGCGATAGTTCGCTCCGACGCGGATCATCGAGGCATCGAAGTTCGCGCCGAGATCGTAATAGAGGTACTCGGCCTTGAGGCTCCACGAATTCGAATAGGCCCATTCGAGGCCGCCGCCGATGGTCCAGCCGGTGTCGGTATCGTGGATACCCAGTGCCGCGGCGCGCGAGAAAGCCAGGCCGCCGGTGCCGTAGATCATGGTGCGGTCCCAAGTGTAGCCGATGCGGGCGCGCGCGGTGCCGATGTAGTCGACGTGCGTGGGAATACCGCCCGGCGCGCCGTTCATATCGGTGCCGGAGATGTCGGCTTCGATCCCGAACACGATGTTCGGCGAGAACTGCCAGTTGTAGCCGAGCTGAACTCCGCCGGTGAAACCGTCGACGTCGTCGCTGAAGCCGTAGCCGAGATGAAGGCCGGCATACATGCCGGTCCAGTTGAAGACGGCAGCCGGCGGCGCATATTTGTACATGGGTCCGCGAACCGGAATGTCGGCTGCGTTGGCCGCAGGCGCGACCGCGAAAGCGGCGAGCGCGGCGCTGAGTGCGAGAGTCTTTTTCAAGGTTGCCCCCTAGAGCGAATGGAAATTGATCGGGCTCGCGGGTAGGCTAGTTTTTTATGGTTAATGGCTGCTTAGGATTGGGTTAGCGAAAGGTTAAGCTCCTGCGCCCGCCAAATCGTGTTGCGCCCGCGCCACAGTGCGCGGGATGGCCTTCAGCCGCTGACGACTCCGCCTGCGCCCGTCTCCCGCTGATAGAGAATGAGATCGAGCGAAGGCGCGAAGTCGCGGCCCTTCAGGCCGGTTAGGATCGCGTGTGCCTGCCCGCGGTGATGGGTCTGGTGATTGAAGAAGTGATCGAGCGCGGGCGCGAGCGGCTGTGTCACGGTCTTCGGGTTGACGATGGTGATGTAGCTGAAATTCGCAGCCAACTCCGCTTCCGTAAGCTGGCCGATATAGGCGGAGATGCGCGCATCCTCGCGGTCGCGTGCCGCGCGCAACGAAGCGAGTTCTTCGTGGAGGATCGCATCGAGCTTGGCAGGCGCCTCGCCCTGTCCGGTGAAGCGCTTCATCCAGATGCGGTCGGCGACTAGGATGTGATTGAGCGTGCCGTGCATCGACTTGAAGAACGCACCGCGGTCGGCGCGGTATTCGTCGGCGGACAGTTTCGCCGCGGCGTTATAGATGCGTTCGTTGGCCCAGCTATTGTAGCCGGAGAGCATGACGTAGCGGTTTTGCGGCATCGAAGTCCCCTAGAGCCAGAAGCGCACCGCGATTTCGCGGAGCGCGATCACAGCGGCAATCAACGCAAACGGCCCGAAACGGAGCAGCGCGGGCAAATCGCTTCGCATGACGACGCGCGAGACGATCACGGGTGCCGCGATCAGCGCGCAGAGCATGGTCCAGTAGATGTAGCGGTACTCGTGTGCGATTCCGATCACGAACAGTGCCAGCGTATAGAGCGTCCCGGAAGAAACCAGCGCGAAGGTGACGTGCCGCGTCACGCGTTCGCGGATGCCGGTGGATGCCCACAGGAAGGCGATGCAGACGAGCAGGTAAACGTAAGGCGGGCCGAACGGCGACAGGCTCCAGTTCACCGAGAACCATTCGATCGCGTCGTAGACCGGGTTCGGCGTGAAGGTGACTTCCTTCTGGTTGTTCGATTGCCAGCCGGTCTTCACCGGCTCCTCGCACCCCTTGCAGAGGAATTGCAGGAAGCGGTTCAGATGCGCTGCGCGGTGCGTGAGATAGGCGCGCGGCTCGGAGAGGATCGCATCCACCCAGATCTGCGTGAGTTCTTTCCCGAACTTCGGCTTGAGGTTTTCGTAAACCTCGCCGCACCCGCCCTTGAGGTCAGGGTCCCAGCCGTAAGTATCCCAGTGGCGCGGCGTGTAGCAGCCACGGCCGCTCTCCGGGCGGTCCTTGAACGTGCGGTTCTTCTCGACGAAGTCCGGGCCGAAGAAGCCTTTGTATTGATCGCGGCCCGAGAAATAGGTGATGCCGCCGAGATCGAACACCTGCAGCGGCGAGATCGGCTTGATGTCGGGAACGCGGAATAAATAGGGGTCCGCGAACATGTGTCCGGGAATGAACAGCA
>JAGXQU010000043.1 GCA_018335895.1 Hyphomicrobiales bacterium
CGATCACGGCCGCGGCGAAGCCAACGCCTTTCACGACCGTCGCATAGGTCGCAAGGCTGAATCCCGTTTTCAGCACGAATGGGACAGTTAGTACGCCCGCAAAAGCGTCGCAGAACTTGAACAAGAGCACGAACACAAGCACCGAAATTGCGAGCGGACGCGAAAGAAATTCGCCGAAAGCGGAGAAGGCCGTCGCGAAGACGCGGCGCACGGGCGATCCATCGTTGGTCTCGCTTTCGTCGGCGGGCTCTTTCGCGAGAAAGGCCGCGATCAGACCGACCGTTACGCAGGCTGCGGCTGCGAGATAGGAAATCTTCCATGCCGCGAGCTGCGCCACGCCGTTGGCCTCGAGATAGGCCACCAGAAGCAGCGCGCCCGCACCGGAGAGAAGCAGCGCCACGCGATAGGCCAGAATGTAGCTCGCGATTCCCGCGGCCTGCTCTTCCTGCGGCAGGCTTTCCACGCGGAAGGCGTCGATCACGATATCCTGCGTTGCCGATGCGGCGGCGACGAGCAGGGCCGCGACGGTGACGTAGAAGACCGATGTTTTCGGATCGGAGTAACCGAGTACGAAAATCGCGGCGATGAGCAAGAGTTGCGAAAGGACGAGCCAGCTTCTGCGGCGTCCGAGCAGCCGGGTGAGTATGGGCACGTGGAGCGCATCGACCAGCGGCGCCCAGAAAAATTTGAAGGTGTAGGGCAGGCCGACGAGCGAGAAGAGGCCGATGGTCTTCAGGTCGATCCCGCTCTGCGTGAGCCAGGCCTGTAGCGTGCTGGTGACGAGTGCGAGCGGCAGGCCCGCCGAGAAGCCGAGCAGCATCACGATCAGTACGCGCGGGCGCGTATAGACCGCGATTGCTTTCATCCATCTGGATGACGCAGTCGAAGCAGGTTCTGCGGATTCGGCCATGCGTTGTGCTTGTTGCACAGGCGCAGGCGTTTGTGAATCGGAAGGGCTACTCGCGCCCGCCTAGCTTCAACTGGAGCGGAACCGCAGGCGGCTTCTCCACGCTCTTTGCGGGTTGGGCATCTTCATCGAGTTCGAGCGACTGGATACGTCCGCCGCGTTTCGAAACCTTCTCGGCGGAGATCAGCACCTGCCCGACATCTTCGGAGGCTTGCGCGAAGTGCATCTGCAACTTCACGGCGCGGTCGCGCAGCCGGCCGACGTCCTCGACCAGCTTTCCGACCTCGACCTGAATTTTCTCTGCTGCATCCCGCATCTGCGCGTCGCGCACGATCGCCTGCACGACCTGGATCGCGAGCATCAGAAGCGACGGCGACACCAGGATGACACGCTGGCGGAATGCCTTCTGCAAAACGTCGTCGCAGGCTTCGTGCAATTCGGCGTAAACCGACTCCGACGGCACGAACATCAGTGCGATATCCTGCGTCTCGCCGGGTACGAGATAGCGCTCCGCGATGTCGTTCACATGCTTGTTGATGTCCTGCTTCAGGCGCGCGAGCGCACCGCGTCGCAGGTCTTCCGTCTGCGCTTCGCGGAAGGCGGTGATCGCTTCCAGCGGGAATTTCGCGTCGATCGCGAGCGGCCTGTCGTCGCCGGGCAGGAAGATCGCGCAGTCGGGGCGCTTGCCGTTCGAAAGCGTGTGCTGGAATGCGTAAGCGTTCTTGTGCAGTCCGTCGGCGACGATCGCTTCCATGCGGCCCTGTCCGAACGCGCCGCGAGCCTGCTTGTTCGCGAGCACATCTTTGAGTGTCACCATGTGGCCGGTCAGTTCCTGCATCCGGGTCTGCGCGGCATCGACGACCGCGAGCCGCTCGTGGAGCTTGGAAAGACCTTCCGACGTGGCCTGCGCGGCTTTCGTCATGTTCTCGCCGAGCCGATGCGTGACCGCGTCGAGCCGCTCGTTGACGGTGCGGGTGAGTTCTTCCTGCTTGTTGCCGAAGCCCTGCGCGAGAAACTGCACCTGCCCGGTGGTGGCGGATTGCGCCTTCAGCAGCTCGAACAGCTGCTGCTGCAACTCCTCGACACGAAGCGATTGCTCCTGTGCCTCCAGCGTCCGCGTGCGGCTCTGGCGGCCCTGCGCGAACAAAAGCCCGAGCAACAGAGCCACTGCGAGCCCGCTGAGGGTCGCCACCAGCATCCCCAAAGTCACGTTCATGCCGTTGATCGCAAACAGGATTTCGCTCATTACGCCGCCGCTTCCCGCTGATTCTTTCCGGAACGAAGAGGGAACATCTCACCGGAAGGCCATCACCGCAAGAGCGTTCCGTCCGCGTTGACCACAATCGGACGATCACCTATCTCGCGCGCATGATCCGTCCCATTTTGCAGCTTCCCGATCCCGTTCTGCGCAAGGTCTCGACGCCGGTCGAAAAGATCGACAGCGAGATCAAGACGCTGATCAAGGACATGTTCGAAACCATGTACGACGCGCCCGGCGTGGGCCTTGCCGCGGTGCAGATCGGTGTCACGAAGCGCGTCGTCACGATCGACGCGACCCGCGGCGACGAAGAAAAGAACCCGATGGTCTTCATCAATCCCGAGATCATTGCTGCGTCCGGCGAGAAGGACAGCAAGGAAGAGGGCTGCCTCTCGATCTCGGAGTACTACGAAGAGGTGGAGCGCCCTTCCGAGGTGACGGTCCGCTACATGGACGAAAAGGGAAAGATCCACGAGATCGAAGCGGACGGGTTGCTCGCGCGCGCGCTACAGCACGAGATCGATCACCTGAACGGCGTTCTCTTCATCGACCATCTTTCGAAGCTGAAGCGCGACCGCGTCACCAAGAAGTTCAGCAAGGTTGCGAAGGCGAACAAGCGCGCGACCGTCGCGGGCTGAAGCGCGGAAAGGACTTCCGTTGCGCGTGGTATTTCTCGGCACTCCCGAATTTGCGGTGCCGACGCTTTCGGAAATCGTCGCGCGCGGCCATGAGGTCGTGGCCGTCTATACCCGCGAGCCGGCCGCGGCCGGGCGCGGCATGAACGACCGCAAATCGCCCGTGCACCAGGCTGCCGAGAAATTCGGCATCGCCGTGCATCATCCGAAGACGTTGCGCGGCGGCGAGGCGGCGGCGCTGTTTCGCTCGCATGTCGCCAATGTCGCGGTGGTGGTCGCTTACGGACTGATCCTGCCAAAATCCATTCTCGATGCGCCCGCGCAGGGTTGTCTCAACCTGCATGCGTCGCTGCTGCCGCGCTGGCGCGGTGCCGCGCCCATTCATCGCGCGATCATGGCAGGCGACCGCGAGACCGGGGTCATGGTGATGAAGATGGAGGAAGGGCTCGATACCGGCCCCGTCGGTCTCGCCGAGCGTATTACGATTCCAGAGAACATCACGACGGGAGAACTGCACGACAAGCTGATGCTTACGGGTGCCGATCTCATGGGGCGAGCGCTTGCAGCGCTCGAGCGCGGATCGTTGTCGTTCACGCCGCAATCTTCGGATGGCGTGACTTACGCGAACAAGATCGACAAGTCCGAATCGAAAATCGACTGGTCGAAGCCCGCGCGCGAGGTGCACAATCACATTCGCGGGCTCTCGCCGTTTCCCGGCGCGTGGTTCGAGGCCGGGATCGATGGCAAGCCTGTTCGGGTCAAGGTGCTTCGCTCGGAACTCTCTGTGGGCAGCGGAGCGCCTGGCACGCTCCTCGACGATCATCTCACCGTTGCTACGAGTGACGGCGCCGTGCGGCTCATTGAAGTGCAGCGCGCAGGCGCAAAGGCGATGGGCGCCGAAGAATTCCTGCGCGGCGCGAAGATTGAGAAGGGCGCGAAGGTCGCCTGATGCCCCGCTACAAGCTCACCATCGAATATGACGGCTCGCCGTTTCTCGGCTGGCAGGTGCAGGAGAGTGGGCTCACGGTTGCGGGCGTGCTCGAAGATGCGGTCGAGAAACTCTCCGGCGAACGCGCGAAGGTTTCCGGCGCAGGCCGTACCGATACCGGCGTGCATGCACTCGGGCAGGTCGCGCATATCGATCTCGCGAAGGATTGGGACACCGATACGATTCGCGATGGGCTGAACGCGCATCTGCGCCCGCATCCGGTTGCGGTTCTTTCCGCAGCGCAGGTCGGCGCGGATTTCGACGCGAGGTTCTCCGCGACCAAGCGGCATTACCTCTATCGAATCCTCAATCGCCGCGCGGACGCTGCACTTGAGCGCAATCGCGTCTGGCGCGTAGTGCGCCCGCTCGACGAGAAAAAGATGCATGAAGCCGCGCAGCATCTCGTCGGCAATCACGATTTCACGACGTTTCGTGCTGCCGAGTGCCAGGCGAAGTCACCGGTAAAGACCATCGACGTACTGAACGTCACGCGGGAGCGAGACGAGATCCGGATCGATGCGAGTGCGCGATCCTTTCTGCATCATCAGGTGCGCTCGATCGTGGGCTCGCTCGCGCAGGTCGGCGAAGGCAAGTGGACGCCCGCCGACATGAAGCGGGTGCTTGATGCGCGCGACCGCTCTGCTTGCGGACCCGTCGCGCCGCCGGACGGGCTTTATCTGGTGCGGGTCGATTACGCGAAGTAACGCTCGAGAACCCGCAGATAAATTTGCGAGAGCTTCTCGACATCGGATACCGGGACGCGCTCGTCGATCTTGTGCATGGTCTGGCCGACGAGGCCGAATTCCACGACCGGACAATAATCCTTGATGAAACGCGCGTCGGACGTGCCACCGGAGGTCGAAAGCTTCGGCACGACGCCCGCCGCTTCCTTGATCGCATCGGCGACGAGATCGGTGAAGGCACCGCGTTGGGTGAGAAAGCAGTCGCTCGACGGTTCCCAGTCGATCTGGAAATGCGCGTCGTCGCCGGCCGCGGCAACCGCGCGCGCAAGCACGAGCTCACGCAGGCTGTCGGCGGTATGGAGATCGTTGAAGCGGATATTGAACTGCGCGCGGGCTTCCGCCGGGATCACGTTGAAAGCGCGGTTGCCGGTTTCGATCGAGGTAATCTCGAGGTTCGAAGCGTCAAAATCCTCCGTGCCCTGGTCGAGCGGTTCCTCGATCAGGGCCGTGACGGCGCGCATCAGCTTGGGCACCGGGTTGTCGGCAAGATGCGGATAGGCGACGTGGCCCTGTTGCCCGCGGACGATCAATGTGCCGGAGAGCGAGCCCCGCCTGCCGATCTTCACCATGTCGCCGAGAGCGGACACGTTGGTCGGTTCGCCGACGATACAGTGGTCGAACTTCTCGCCGCGCTCATAGGCCCAGCGCAGGAGCTTGCGGGTGCCGTTTACCGCGGGACCTTCCTCGTCTCCGGTGATCAGGAAGGAAATCGTGCCGTGTTTGGGCTTTCCGAACTTCATCGCGGCGTCGGCAAAGGACGCGATTGCGCCCTTCATGTCGCAGGCACCGCGCCCGAACAGTTCGCCGTTGGCGATATCGCCGGAAAATGGAGAGTGCGACCAGTTCGCAACGTCGCCGGGCGGCACCACATCGGTATGACCCGCGAATACGAAATGCGGCGCGCCGCTACCGATTTTCGCGAACAGGTTGTCGATATCCGGCGTGTTCGCATCCGAGAACGGCACACGATGCACCTCATAGCCTGCATCGCGCAGAATCCTGCCCAGCGTTTCCAGCGCGCCGCCTTCCGCGGGCGTCACGGAAGGGCAGCGGATCAGCGCCTGCGCGATTTCGACTGCGTTCGGATCAGACATGCCCGAGCCTTTGCTTCTCCCGGTAGTCTTCATAGGATTCGAGAATTGCGATCTTCTGCCAGATTTTCAGGCTCAGTCCATTGGCGACGTTCTGAAGATCGCTTGCAGCGTCGATCACGACCTCGTCCGGAAGCTTCTGCGCGTAGAGTGCCGCGAGCTTGGCGCCGAGCGAGAGCATGACGCTGCAATGCCCGAGATAGCGCGTGAGGTCGGTGCGCGACATGCCCCTTGTGCTGTCGGCACTCAGAAGTTCGCTCGGGTCCTTGCTGAACTGATGCATGTCGATCACGTGTACGATCGAGCGAAGCTCGTTGAGATCGTTCAACGCGCGCGTGCGGGCCATGCGCGATTCCAGAGAGAACAGAAAGAAGATCGCGACACTGATGAAGATGATGAGATTAGTGCCCGCTTCGAGCCCCTGGAGCAGATTGATCAGATCGACGTCGCCGGTTCGTAGCTGCACGGCGCGGACCAGAAAATACACGAGCCCGGCCGCGGCGGCGATGAGAACAAGAACGATTCCGCGCAGCGGATAGTTCGCGGCGTTCACCGCATGCGACTTTGCCTCGGTTTCCTTTGCGACGACGAGCAGTTCTTCGCAGACGGCCGCGAGGTCCGATTTCGGAAACCGGTGCGAGATGCGCATATGCAACTCGTCGATGGTGTGGATGATCTCGTTCGATTCGAGCTGGCGGTACTTCATGGCTGATACTTTACGCGAATACTGGCGCGCGAACGTTCCCTCTTATGGCTGTAGCGGGTCTGGGCCATATTTGTTTGCCCCTTCGGTGCCGCGCCGCAGGCCGAGATCAACAAAAAGAAAGAGCATATAGCCGAGAAAAATAAGCGAGACGATTGCGAACAGGGTTTGCTGCTCGGACGCCATCCGGTCAACGGTCTTGGTCTGGCTTGCGCTCATGCTGGTGACGATCGCAACCAGGGCGAAGTAGGCGGCAACGAAGAGGTAGTGCCGGTCTCGATCGTTGGCACGCTTTACCGAAAGCGCAAAGCCACACCAGAGAAAAACGAGGTTTACGATTGCGCCGGCCGTGGCGCCGCCGAGCAGGGCGGAAAGGCCCACGATGGGAGAGCCGACGAAAGTGATCGCCACGATCCCGAGCCAGAATTGCTGGCGTGTGATGCGGCCTTCGACGCTCGTGAAAAACTGAAGGACGTTCATAGGGAGTATCCGGGCGCTGGAAGCTTCACGTTATCGGAATTGCCGACTTAGGCCGCTTTGCGCTTGGCAAAAACAGGCCCGAGATAAAGCGCAAGAAAAACGATCAACATGACCGGCCAGATGTACTCGATCAGTTCGGCAGTGAGATAGAGCCAGACAAAGGGAAGCGTGGCGGTGATCACACCAAGCGGAATCGGATAGGCGGCACCCGCGTCGCGCAGACGCCCGGTAACGAGACAGACGTGCAACAAGAAGGCGAGCAGCGGAAAGAAAAACGCCCCTGCAAGGCTTCCGCCGCCGGTCGGATTGTTCAGCCCCGCGAGCGACATCAGTCCGAGAACGAGAATCATGAACTCGGCGCCGAGCCCAGCGAGATACCAGCCTCTGCTGACCGTGGCCCGCAACGTAAGAAATCTGCCGACCGCCCCGGCTTCTTTTGCGATCCGGTCGTCTTCGCTTGTCGTCATGACGCGCCCCCCGCTTTGCGGCACCTTATCACCCGCGGGGTACGAGCGCACGCGGCCAGTCGGCCAGCCTTGCTTCGCTCCGCTGCAACTAATCTCGCAAGAGTTCGTTGATCGAGGTTTTCGAGCGGGTCTTTTCGTCCACGCGTTTTACGATGACCGCGCAATAGAGACCCGGGCCCGGCTCGTTCGAGCCGCCGATGCTTTTTCCGGGAAGTGTGCCCGGCACGACGACCGAGTAGGGCGGCACTTCGCCCATGAATATTTTTCCGGTTTCGCGGTCGACGATCTTGGTGGATGCACCGAGAAATACGCCCATCGAAAGCACCGACCCCTCGCGCACGATCACACCCTCGGCGACCTCCGCACGCGCGCCGACAAAGCAGTTGTCCTCGATCACGACCGGGCCTGCCTGCAACGGCTCGAGCACACCGCCGATGCCTGCGCCGCCCGAGATGTGCACCTTCGAGCCGATCTGCGCGCAGGAGCCGACGGTCGCCCAGGTGTCGATCATCGTGTTCTCGCCGACATGGGCGCCGAGGTTCACGAAGCTCGGCATCAGCACCGCGCCGGGCGCGATATAGGCGGAGCGCCGCACGACGCAGCCGGGCACCGCGCGAAATCCCGCCTTCCTGAATTGCGCCGGCTTCCAGCCGTCGAATTTCGACGGCACCTTATCCCACCATACTGCGCGGCCGGGGCCGCCCTTGATGGTCTCCATGTCGTTCAGCCGGAAGGAAAGCAGCACCGCCTTCTTGAGCCATTGATTGACGCGCCACTCTCCGCTTGCCTGCTTTTCGGCGACGCGCGCCCTTCCGGCATCGAGCAGGTCCAGCGCTTCATCGACCGCCTTGCGGACCTTGCCTTTGGTCTTGGGGCCGATCTTGGCGGTGTCGGCAAAAGCTTCGTCGATGATTTTTTCGAGTTCGGCGGGCTTCACGGTTCAGGCTCCGGTTCTATGCAGGCAGGGCGTTTTCGCACGAAGCGGACGCTTGTCAACTTGCGCTTATGGCTCGCGAAACCGGATCGTGACGCCGTTCGAAGGCGATAGATCGATGGGAGCAAACGACTTCACATCAAGCCCTTGCGCCTCGCAGTTCCGGTGATCGCGGATCTCGAAGCGGATGTTCTTCACGCACAGCTTTTCTTTGCCGCCCCACAGCAGCGGCCGCCCTTTGATTTCTACGGGTGCGCCGGTCGCATCGACCGCTTCTGCGAAGCTGAATTGACGGCCGGAAAACCTGCGCGGCAACTCCGGGCGCACGCATGCACCGGGCTCGATCCTCCACCATCCACGCGTCGTGATCGTTGTGCTGTCTTCTACAGCGAGTGCGGCCATCACCACGTGGCGTGTGTCGTTGCACCAGAGCAGTCCGGGCGTTCCGCCGCTCCGCGCGGCGGTGAGTAACAGATCGAAGAAATCGGAACGTAGTGCGGCCTGCTCGGGAAGGCTCCTGCTTTTCAGAAACGCGGCAATTGCCGCCTCACTTTTCGTGCCAAGCGAGCCATCGACGGGCTCCGCATCGAAGCCTGCAAGCGTAAGCAATCGTTGAATCGCTGCGATCCGCGCTTGCTCCGGTTCGTAACCCGCGCTTTCCGCGACAAAGAGCGAGGCCTTGCTGCCGGATTTCCCCGGCCGCATCTCGGCGAAGGGAAGCGGCCGCTCGCCGGGCTTGGTGCATTTCCTTGCGCCGGCGATCAGGAAGTCGCCGTCGCCGGTACAGAGCTCGACGTGAGAGGCATTGAGCGGCTGAAGCGCGCCGTATAGCGGTAGCGCCCGCGCATGCATGTAAAGATGATCGGCGGCGAGTTCACCCCGCAACACGGAACGGCAGATGCCCGGATCGATCCTGAACCAGCCGCGCGTCGCCGCCGCACCTTTCGTCTCGACGCCGATTGCGGCTTCGATCACAAAGCTCGTGTGATTGCAGATTTCGAGATCCGCACGGGCGGCGGTCGTCGCGAGCAGAAGGAAGATCGCTGCAAGCGGGCGCCGCATCAGCGCTTGATCAGCGTTCCGGCACCGTGATCGGTCAGCAGTTCGAGCAATACCGCATGCGGTACCTTGCCGTCGAGGATGACGACGCCTTCGACACCGCGCTCCAGCGCGTCGATACAGGTCTCGACTTTCGGAATCATGCCGCCCGAGATCGTGCCGTCTGCGATCAGCTTGCGCGCCTCCTTGAGGGACAGTTCCTCGATCAGCTTCTTCGACTTGTCGAGCACGCCGGGAACGTCGGTCAGCAGGAGAAGGCGTTTTGCACTGAGCGCGCCCGCGATCGCACCTGCAAAAGTGTCGGCGTTCACGTTATAGGTGCCGCCGTTTATGCCGGCAGCGACAGGCGCGAGCACGGGGATCAATTCGCGGCCGAGAATCTGTTCGAGCACGGTGGTATCGACTTCGGCGGGCTCGCCGACATAGCCGAGATCGATCGCCTTTTCGATGTTGGAGTCCCTGTCGCGCGTTGTGCGTGTGACCTTCTTTGCCTTCACCATATTGCCGTCTTTGCCGCAAAGGCCAACGGCCCGCCCGCCCGCTTCGTTGATGAAGCCGACGATTTGCTTGTTGATCGAGCCCGCGAGTACCATCTCGACGATCTCGACCGTCTTCTCGTCGGTAACGCGAAGACCGTCCTTGAATTCGGACTTGATCCCGAGCTTGTCCAGCATCTGGCCGATCTGGGGGCCGCCGCCGTGCACTACGACCGGGTTTATCGCGGTCTGCTCCAGAAGAACGATATCGCGGGCGAAATCGCGCGCCACCTGCTCGTCGCCCATGGCGTGACCGCCGTATTTCACGACGACGATCTGGTCGTCGTAGCGCTGCATGTGCGGCAGCGCCTGCGCGAGGACGCGTGCCTGATGGTGGGCGTCGGAGGGAGTGGGGTCTTTGCTCATGAATCTCGGTTCCGGATTTCGGCAATCTTCTAGCCGATTTGGGACCGGGGGAGAAAGGGCTGATCGGTTGGAGGCGGCCTCAGTAACCGCGCTCGTTCATCAGCCGGATGATCGCGGCCCGCACTTCGGCTATTCCGCTTCCTTCGTAGGAAGAGGTCGCGAAGACCTCGGGAAAAGCGGCGGGACGCTTGGCAATTGCGGCCTGCGTTTCCTCGATGCGTTTCGGCAGGTCGGCGGCTTTCACTTCGTCGCATTTCGTCAGCACGACCATGTAGCTGACGGCGGCTTTGTCGAACTCGTCCAGCATCTCGGCATCGTTCGCCTTTACCCCGTGACGCGCGTCGATCAGCACAACGACGCGGCCGAGATTCACGCGCTTCTGCAAATAGACGCGCACGAAGCCGCTCCAGGCCTTCACCTTTTCCTTCGCGGCTTTCGCGTAGCCGTAGCCGGGAAGGTCGACGAGCACGAGATTGCCCTGCGACTTGAAGAAATTGATCTGCTGCGTGCGTCCCGGCGTGATCGAGACGCGCGCAAGCGCTTTGCGGTTGGTGAGCGCATTGATCAGGCTCGACTTGCCGACATTCGAACGCCCGGCGAAGGCGATCTCGATGCCGAAGGGTTTTGGCAGCGTGTCCGGCTTGTCGGCACCCCAGAAAAACTCGAACTCGCCTGCGAACAGCTTGCGGCCTGCTTCGATCTCGCGGGATGTGAAATCCATCACGAAGCGCCCATTTCTTCGCGTTCTGATGAGAGCGCGAGCCACTCGGCTTCGGCTTTCGCCAGCGCCTCTGATGCCCGGTTGCGGGCTTCGCCGAGCGAAGACGCTTCGCGCGGATTGCGGCTGTGCAGATCGGCGTCGGAAAGCTGCGCGTCAAGCCGCGAGATTTCCTCTTCCAGTTTTTGCACCTGTGTCTCGAGCGACGCAATCTTCTTGTTGATGTTGCTGAGCGAGGGCTTCTTCGCGCCCCCGTTGTTCGCCGCGCGCTTTTCCTTGCCGCTCATGCGCTCGGCACCCGCGCCACCAAGCACGTCACGGCGGTATTGATCGAGATCGCCTTCGTAAGGCTTCACGGTGCCGTTCGCGACCAGCCAGAGCCGGTCGGCGCAGGCTTCCAGAAGATGCCGGTCGTGGCTGACGAGGATCACCGCGCCCGGATAGTCGTTCACCGCTTCGATGAGGGCTGCGCGCGCTTCGATGTCGAGATGGTTGGTCGGCTCGTCGAGAATGAGCAGGTGAGGCCCGTGGAACGCGGCGAGCCCGAGCAGAAGCCGGGCTTTTTCGCCGCCCGAGAGTTGCGAGACCTTGGTGTCGGCGGCAGCCGCGGAAAATCCCATCTCCGCCGCGCGTGCGCGAATTTTCGCTTCATGTGCGCCGGGCATCAGTTCGCGCACATGTTCGGCAGGAGAGTGTTCGGGGTTCAGCTCGTCGAGCTGGTGCTGCGCGAGGTACGCGACTTCCATCTTGGATGCGCGCACCACCTTGCCGCTTTCCGGCTGAAGGCGCTGTGCCAAGAGTTTCGCGAAGGTCGATTTGCCGTTGCCGTTCGGACCGAGGAGCGCGATGCGGTCGTCTTCGTCGATCCGCAGTTCGAGGTTGCGCAGGATGGGCTTGCCCGGTTCGTAACCGACATTGACGCCGTCATAGACGATGATCGGCGGCGACAGCGTTTTTTCGGGGTGACGGATCGAGATTGCCGCCCGCGCGTCTTCGATATGGGCCGCAAGCGGCTCCATCTTCGCAAGCGCTTTCACGCGCGACTGTGCCTGTCTTGCCTTCGAAGCCTTTGCTTTAAAGCGATCGACAAAGGCTTGCATATGCGCACGCGCGGCTTCCTGCTTCTTCCGTGCTTTCTCGTCGAGGACCAGCTTCTCGCGCCGCTGGCGGTCGAACGAAGAAAACCCGCCGCGATAGAGCTTCAGCTTCTTGTTGTCGAAGTGAAGAATATGCGTGACCGAAGTGTCGAGCAGGTCGCGGTCATGGCTAATCAAAATTATGGTGTGCGGATATTTCGCGAGATAATCCTGAAGCCACAACGTGCCTTCGAGGTCGAGATAGTTGGTCGGTTCGTCGAGCAGCAACAAATCCGGTTCGACAAAGAGAAGGGCCGCGAGCGCAACGCGCATGCGCCAGCCGCCCGAGAATGATGAGCAGGGCCGCGCCTGTGCTGCTTCGTCGAAGCCAAGGCCCGCGAGAATCTTCGCGGCCTTCGCAGGAGCCGAGTAGGCGTCGATATCGACCAGACGGATTTCAATTTCCGCGATCCGCATCGGGTCGGTCGCGGTTTCGCGCTCGGCGAGCAGCGAGGCGCGCTCGACATCTGCGGCAAGCACGCGATCCAGGAGGCTGTCGGGTCCTGCCGGCGCCTCCTGCGCGACCCTGCCGATCCGGGCGCGTGCGGGCTTGTGGATCGAGCCGGTCTCGATATCGACCTCGTTCTCGAGCGCGCGAAACAGCGTGGTCTTGCCGCAACCGTTGCGGCCGACGACGCCCACATGTGCGCCTTCCGGAATCGACACGGAAGCGTGGTCGATAAGGAGCTTCCCCGCGACGCGGAGCGATATGTCGTCGAGAACGATCATGGGTGGCAGCTTCTAGAGCAAAGTACTCGAAGTTGAAAACATCCTGTCATAGCCGGACTTGTTCCGGCCATCGTGATTGCGGAGGCGTTGCCCTTCTAAGCGAGATGCCCGGCACAAGGCCGGGCATGACGAGTTCAGTATTTGTGTTTGCCGCTAGTTGTCGTTCGCGGCCTTCTTTTTCGGGACCAGCGCCTTCACGTTGTCCCAAAGCTCGATCTTCGCTCCGTTGCGCTTCATGATGACGCCCTGCTGCAACACCGAGAGGAAGTTGTTCCAGGTCCAGTAGATCACGAGGCCGGCCGGGAATGAGGCGAGCAGGAAGGTGAAGATCACCGGCATCCAGTCGAAGATCATCTTCTGCGTAGGGTCCGGCGGCGAGGGGTTCATCTTCATCTGCACCCACATCGTGATGCCCATGAGGATCGGCCAGATGCCGAGATGCAGGAACTGGCCGAACACCGGGATAACGGCCGGGTCGAACGGCAACAGGCCGAACAGGTTGAACAGATTGGTCGGGTCCTGTGCCGAAAGATCGCGAATCCAGCCGATGAAGGGCGCATGACGCATTTCGATCGTCACGAACAGCACCTTGTAGAGCGCGAAGAATACCGGAATCTGAATCAGGATCGGCCAACAGCCCGCGAGCGGATTGATCTTCTCTTTTTTATAGAGCTCCATCAGCGCTTGCTGCTGCGCCGCTTTGTCGTCGGCGAAGCGCTTGCGGATTTCCTCCATCATCGGCTGCACCATCTTCATCTTCGCCATGGAGGCGTAAGACTTGTTGGCGAACCAGAAGAACGCGATCTTGATGAGAACGGTGACGATCAGGATCGCGTAGCCGAGGTTTCCGGTGAGGCGGAAGAAATAGTCGAGCGCTTTGAACAGCGGCTTGGTGATGAAATAGAACCATCCCCAGTCGATCATCAGCTCGAAGTTCTTGATGCCATCGCTCTTCTCATAGGCATCGACGACATTGACTTCCTTGGCGCCGGCGAAGAGCTGCGACTGGTTCTGCGCCTTGGCGCCGGGAGCGACCGAAATCGCGTCGAGCAGATAGTCGGACTGGTAGGTTTTCACCGGGCCGATCGAGCCCGACGAGAAGCGCATATTCATCGATGCGTTTTGCGGGGGGACGAGCGCAGCAGCCCAGTATTTGTCGGTGATGCCAAGCCAGCCACCCGTAGTCTTTAACGTCTGCGCCGGCTTGTCGGCGATAGACGAATACTGAATCTCGTGCAGCTTGTTGTCGCCGGTAACGCCGATCAGGCCCTCATGCAGAATGTAGTAGCCGAGCACTTGCGGCGTGCCATGACGGGAAACCAGCGCGTAGGGAAACAGCTGCACCGTCTGCTGCGTGCCGTTTTCGACTTCGTCCACGATCTTGAACATGTAGTTGCGATCGATCGAAATCGTCCGGCGGAAGGTGATGCCCTCGCCGTTGTTCCAGGAAAGACGCAGCGGGCTTTCGGGCGTCAGCGCGCCGGAGCCGTCGCGCGTCCACACCGTTTCCGAATCCGGCATCTTCATCTTCTGGTCGCCCGCGACCCATCCGAACTCGGCATAAAACGGTTGCGGACTGCCCGAGGGCGCAAGCAGCACGATGTTTGCGCTCTTGGGGTTCACCGTTTCGCGGTAGTCGTTCAGCGATACGTCGTCGATCCGCGCACCCTTGAGCGCGATCGATCCCTGCAGCCGCGGCGTTTCGATCCTGACGCGCGTGCCGGATGCCGTGAGCGCCTGCTCGCGGGTCAGGCCGGCTGCCGGGCGCTGCGCGGTTCCCGGCGCTGAGGGCGCCTGGGCCGACGAAGGCGTCTGCGGCGTTGACGGAGACTGCGGGCCGTTCTGCTGCTTTTGCGCGGGCGCCTGCGGGCCTTGGGGGCCGGTCTTCGTCTGCTGTTGCTGTTGTTGCTGCTGCTGAATCTGCTTCTGCTTTTCGACCTGCGGTCCCGCAACGAAATACTGCCAGCCGACAAGCACGATCACCGAAAGGACGATCGCAATCAGCGTGTTCTTCTGGTCGGCCATTATTCTTCTCCGTCGCCGGGCTCTGCTTAGCGCCGGGTCTTATGGACTTGTTTGATCGTATTTTCGAGGCCGCCGGTAAGTTCGGAAAAGCCTGCGGTTAATGCAGCTCTGCGCGCCACGACTACATAGTCAAAGCCGTCTTTACCTGCTTGCGGCAGAACCGCACGTGCAGCGGCCCGGAGACGGCGGCGGATACGGTTCCGTTCCACCGCGTTTCCGGTTTTTTTCGTGACGGTAAGGCCGAGCCGGAACCCGGCATCGTCCTTGCGGTCGCGCGCCTGCAACGAAAACGGCGCGGCATTCGCCCGCGCGGCCTTCGACGCTGCGAGAAAATCCGCACGTTTGAGAATCCGGTTCATCAGGACTTGCCCGAACCGGCGCGTTCGATCAGGCCGAGAGACGCTTGCGTCCACGGCGGCGGCGGGCAGCAACAACCTTGCGCCCTCCGAGGGTCGCCTTGCGCGCGCGGAATCCATGCCGGCGCTTGCGGACAATTTTGCTCGGTTGATAGGTCCGTTTCACGGGGCTTACTCCGCCTTAATCGCAGCCGGTGGCTACCAAGAATTTGCGCGCTAGGGCCTGGTGGCGGGAAACCCGCATCGTCCGGGCCTCCGGGGAGACCACGGCCGCCAGAAATCGTCCCAAGCAAGCGCGCGGGGCTTATGGGGGCACCTCTCGGCAAAGTCAATGGAAACGGGTGTTTTCGCTGCAGAAGGCCTCGTTTCGTGGGCTTTCCGGCCCCGGCACAACTGTCGCCATTCCCGGTTATTGAGCCTTGGCACATTGTATAAGGCGCCGGCGCGAAGTGCGCGGGGAACGGTTCGAGATCGATGCAGGGCCCGGAACAAAGCAAGGCGTTCAACGGCCCCGGCCTTTGGCTCCGCTATATCCCCCTCGCGCTGCTGCTCGCGGGGGCAGGAAGCATCTTCGGCCTCGGGCTGCATCGCTATATCTCGCTTGAATCCGCACTGCGCCATTCGGAGACCCTGGACCGGCTCGTCGAGGCGAGCCCGCTCCTTGCGTTTGCGATCTATCTCGGGATCTACGTCGCCGCCATCGCCTTCGCGATTCCGGGCGCGGTCGTCTTTACGATGTTCGGAGGTTTTTTGTTCGGCTGGTTCTTCGGGGCGCTCGGCGGAATTCTCGGCTCCACCATCGGCGGCATGGTCACGGTACTGATCGGCAGCACCTCGATCGGACGGAGCCTCGAACAAGCGGCACTCCCGCGTTTCCAGAAATTCGCCGCCGGATTCCGCAACGGTGCCTTCGGCTACATTCTGCTTCTGCGTCTTATTCCGGTTGTTCCGTATATCGCGATCAATGTGGCATCCGGTCTTTTTCGCGTGCCCCTGAGGACATTCGTGGCCGCGACCGTGATCGGAATTGCGCCGATCGCATTCTCGTTCGGCTTCATCGGCTCGGGTCTCGATCAGGCCATCGAGAAACAACTGGCGGCTTTCCGGGCCTGCGAAGCGGCGAATGCAGGCGCATGCCGGATCGAATTCGACGCCGCACATTTTCTTTCGCCGGAACTGATGATCGGACTCATTCTTGTCACGGCGCTTGCTTCGCTGCCGCTGATCTTCCGGAAACGCATCGCGCGGTGGCGGCGGCGGCCGCGGCAAGAAAGCGTTAAGCCGTAAACTCCACGTGAATTGACGCCTCCGGACGGCGAGCGCATCCTTCTGTCATGAACGAACAGGCAGATCGCGGCCCGCGGCCGGAAACGGCGGCAAA
>JAGXQU010000044.1 GCA_018335895.1 Hyphomicrobiales bacterium
CGCTTGCGGCAGGGACAGCGCGAAGTTCGGCGCCTCCACCAGCGGCCGCGGCGGCAATGCATTCTTGACCGCAGGAGCCATGCGCTCGAACTGCGCTTCGGCTTTCACGACGCCGTAGTCGTCCTCGATGCGGTAGGAGAGCGTCAGCGCGTTACGTCCGCTGATCTCCGGGTTCTTCGAGAGTTCGATCACCGGCGCGCGGTCGGCGATCGCGCGGAACGACCATTTGGCCTCGCCGACCGGCAAGCCCTTCACGGTGAGCCGCGCGTCCTCGGTGATCCTGAAGTGCCGTTCGATCCCGGTCTTGGCGGCATCCGGATTGGCGTTGGTTTCTTCCTTGAGATTGCCTTCGATCGCGAGATCGAGCGCCGAAAGATTGGTGCCCCGTACGATGAGCATGCTTCCGGCGGGCACGGAAACCTGCGCGACTTCTCCCGGTGCGGGCTCGTCATGGCGAATACCTGCGAGCAGAACCGGAGCGCGTCCCGTGTAAGCCGGCGGCGTAATCCATGCATCGACCCGGTAGAGTCGCGGCGTCAGCGCGCCGGTCCAGTCGAGGGCGGCAATCACGCGGCGGTGGCGGTCGCTGTCCGCGATGAAGAAGGTCGCAACCACGCCGAGCAGGATGAGCGCGCGAAGGGCAAACGGGTCGCGCAGCGCGAGCTTCGGCTGCGGCAATCCCGCGCGAAGATTTTTGGCGGCGTCCGCCGTGCGTTGCAGGTGCGCGCGCCATAGCGCCGACGCCATCGGATCTTCGGCCTTGGTCGCGAGCTTGTCCGTGAGCGCGGTCGCAGGACGGTGCGCGGCAGGGTTTGCGCGGTCGAGCCTTGCGACCGCGTCGCGCAGACCCGGGATACGAATGCGGATCGCGGGGACGAGAGCTACGATCAAGAGCAGCGCGAACAGCGCGACGCCGATGATCCGTGCGTAAGGCGGTAGCGCGATCCAGAGGCCGGCCCAGGACAGCGTCAGGAAAATTCCGAGCGCGGAAAGCAGCGAGACGCCAATCGGCCAGACGCTCTCCCACAAGAGCGCCTGCCGCGCGCGCGTCAGCGAAACGGAAAGCGCGGCGAGTGCCTCGCGCACCACGCCCGAAGGGAGTTCGTTTTCCTGCTTCTCAGGTGCGCCGCTCAATTGGCCGGTTCCTTGCGGGTCGCCCCATGCCCGGCAAGAACTCTACCGGGCGATTGAGCCAGCAGCCAATGACAAATGCGGCATTGCAGTATTTCAGCGCTGCCAGGGCGCCATGCGGTCGAGGCCGATGATCGCGGCTGCGTTGAAACGGGGGCGCACGAGTGCATATTCGCCATCGCGGACAAGCACTTCCGGGATGAGTGCGCGGGTATTGTAGGTCGATGCCTGCACCGCGCCGTAGGCGCCTGCGGTCATTACCGCCACCAGATCGCCTTCCTTCAACTGTGGAAGCCGCCGGTCGAGCGCCAGATAGTCGCCCGATTCGCAGACCGGCCCGACCACATCCGCGACCGACCAGGGTGCATTCGCCGCGGGTTCCTGCACCGGAAGGATCTCATGATACGCCTCATAGAGCGTCGGGCGAATCAGATCGTTCATGGCGGCATCGACGATCAGGAAATTCTTCGCCTCGCCTTGCTTCCAGTAGATCACGCGCGAAACCAGAATGCCGGCATTGCCGACGATCATGCGCCCGACCTCGAAGACCAGCTTCGCGCCAAGACCCCTGGTGTGCTTTTTGACCGCTTCCGCGTATTCCGCGGGCGAAGGCGGTGGCGTGTTGTCGTTCCTGTAGGGAATGCCGAGGCCGCCGCCGAGATCGAGATGATCGATGGTGTGGCCGGCCGCGCGCAGGTCGCGCGCAAGCTCCGCGATCAGCGCGGCCGCGTTCTCGAACGGCGAGAGTTCAGTGATCTGGCTGCCGATATGCATGTCGACGCCGGCTACGCGCAGGCCGGGCAAAGAAGCGGCTTCGGCGTAAACTTCCCGCGCGCGCGAAATCGGAATGCCGAACTTGTTCTCGCTCTTTCCGGTCGCGATCTTGGCATGCGTCTTTGCGTCAACATCCGGGTTCACACGGATGGAGACCGGCGCCTTCACGCCGAGCGACTGCGCGACTTCGGAGAGCGCGAGCAGTTCCGGCTCGCTTTCGACATTGAAGCAGTAAATTCCCGCCTTTAGCGCTTCGGACATTTCCTCGCGCGTCTTGCCGATGCCGGAAAACACGATCTTGTGCGCGGGCACCCCAGCGGCGAGTGCGCGCGCGAGTTCTCCGCCTGAGACGATGTCAGCGCCGGCGCCGAGGTTCGCAAGTGTCGCGATCACGGATTGATTGGAGTTCGCCTTCAGCGCGAAGCAGACGAGCGACGGAACGTCCGCGAAAGCTTCCGCGAACACGCGATAGTGACGCTCGAGGGTCGCGGTGGAGTAGCAATAGAACGGTGTGCCGACTTCGCGGGCGAGTGCGGTCAGGTCAACGTCCTCGGCGTGCATGACGCCGTTGCGGTAGGCGAAGTGATGCATAGGAAAAAGAGTATCAGATCAGAAGCGTATCAGAGGAGCTTGTCGAGCAGGAACGGCTGATCCGGTTTTACCGGTTCGCTCGTGAGCGGTACGCCGCCCTGGCGGAAACGCTTCTTTTTGCCGTCTTCCTGCTTGCCGACCGGCGATAACGTCTTCGAGGTCGCCGTCTGGGTCGGGGTCGAGGTCACCGACGCGCCCGGAGCGTCGGACGTGATTGTGGTTTGCAGCGGATTCGGGGAGGCGATGTTCTCCGCGCCCAGCGGCGGCTCCAGCGGACCCTTCACGCCGCAGCCGGCGAGCACAAGGGTGCCGACAAGCACGGCGATCGGCAGCTTTCGGGTGGAACGGTCGGTCAACGGATTTCTCCCCACAGGCGGGTCTCAACTATCGGAAAAGATGGGCCAAAGCGAGGCCACGGATTCCGCACTACTTCGGATCCTGCCCCAGTTTCTTTAACCAACGCTTTGCCTGGACCCGCACGTTTTTCGGCGCGGTGCCGCCGTAGCTGGTACGGGAGGCAACCGACTTCGAAACCGAGAGCACCGAGAAGACGTCGTCGGTGATGCGCGGCTCCACCGCCTGCATGTCGGCAAGCGATAATCTGTGCAGCGGCAGGTTCTCGCCGGAGGCCTTCGCGACGATAGCGCCCGTGATGTGATGCGCTTCCCGGAACGGGATGTTGAGCTCCCGCACCAGCCAGTCGGCAAGATCCGTCGCCGTCGAATAGCCGTCGCCGGCCATCGATTTCATGCGCTTCTCGTCCGCCACGAGATCCCGGGTCATGCCCGCGGTCGCGGCGATCACGATCGAGAAATCCGAGAGCGCGCGGATGGTGCCGTCCTTGTCTTCCTGCATGTCCTTGGCATAGGCGAGCGGAAGACCCTTCATGACGACGAGCAGCTGCACGAGCGCGCCGATGATCTTGCCTGCCTTCGCACGCACGAGTTCGGCGGCGTCGGGATTGCGCTTCTGCGGCATGATCGAGGAGCCGGTCGTGAACTTGTCGGAGAGCGCGATGAAGCCGAAGGCCGGCGTGGTCCAGATCACGATTTCTTCGGCGAAGCGAGACAGATGCATCGCGCAGATCGAGGCCGCGGCAAGCGTCTCAAGCACGAAGTCGCGATCCGAAACGGCGTCCAAGCTGTTCGCGGTAGGGCGGTCGAAGCCGAGCGCCTGCGAGGTCATATCGCGGTCGATCGGGAACGACGTTCCTGCGAGCGCGGCGGAGCCGAGCGGACTTTCGTTCAGACGTTTGCGGGCATCGGCAAGCCGTCCCCGGTCGCGCGACAGCATCTCGACATAGGCAAGCAGGTGATGGCCAAAGGTCACTGGCTGCGCGGTTTGCAGGTGCGTGAAGCCCGGCATCACGGCTTCGGCGTATTGCAACGCCTTCTCTGCGAGCGCGAGCTGGAGATCGGCGAGCGACCGATCCAAGCCGTCAATGGTGTCGCGGATATAGAGCTTAAAATCGGTTGCAACCTGATCGTTCCGTGAGCGCGCGGTATGCAGGCGTCCCGCGGCTGCGCCGATCAGTTCGGCAAGCCTGCTCTCGACGTTCATATGAATGTCTTCGAGCGCTCGCGAGAATTTGAACTTGCCGCTTTCGATCTCGGCGAGAATGGTGTCGAGGCCCTGCGCGATTTTGTCCGCGTCCGCCGCCGTAATGATGCCTTGTGCCGCAAGCATCGAGGCATGCGCCTTGGAGCCGGCGATGTCCTGTGCGAACAAGTGCCGGTCGAAGTCGATCGAGGCGTTGATCTCTTCGAGGATCGCGTCGGGACCCGCCGCGAACCTGCCGCCCCACATCCTGTTACTCATGTCTCGAACTCTGTTGTCTCGAACCCTGACGGCCTGAACGATGACCGCTCCAAACCCCGAAACGACCGCTCGCGTGAACTGGTTTCGCCGCGCGCGCTATCTGTTGCTTGCGGCTTTGCTCGGCACGATTGCGGGGTTCGCGGGGGTATACTTGACCGGCGGCCTGCAACGCAACGCGGGTGTTTCCGATGCATCCTGTATTAACGCGGGCCTGACCGCCAAACGGTTAATACCGCTTTCCAGAGGCGAGGTCGCGGCCTTCGCGCCGAATGCGAGCGCGCGCCGGGCGACCCCGATCTCCTTCAAGGACGGCAGCGGCCGGACCTTGAGCCTCGACGACTTCAAGGGCCGCGTCGTGCTCATCAATCTATGGGCAACATGGTGCGTGCCCTGCCGCAAGGAAATGCCTGCGCTGGATGAGTTGGAAGGCAAGCTCGGCGGCAGGGATTTCGCAGTCCTTGCGATCAATCTCGATCAGCGCGGCGGCGGCAAGCCGAAGAAGTTTCTGGAAGAGATCAAGGCGAAGCACCTTCTCTACTACGAAGACCCGAGCACGAACGTATTTCAGAAACTGAAAATGGCAGGCCGCGCGCCGGGATTGCCCTCGACGATCCTCGTCGATCGGCAGGGGTGCGAACTCGGCTTCCTGCCGGGTCCTGCGGAATGGGCGAGCGAAGATGCGCTAGCGCTGATAAGGGCGGCGATTTCGAAAAATTGACATCGTCATGCCCGCGCTTGCCGCGGATATCGCGCTAAACAGGGCATTGCCTCTGGAATCGAAATGGCCGGAACAAGCCCGGCAATGACGACATAGAGGCAGAAGAACTAAACCTGAATATCGAGGTTCTGGCCGAGGCCGGTGGCGGCATTCGCAAGCTTCGCCGCGTTTTGGCTCGCCGCATCGATCAGCTGCACGAAGGCCTGCTCGTTGCCCGCGTTCATCTTCATGAGGCGCGCGGCGATGGCGGTCTGCAACTGTTCGGTCTTCGACGCCATGACGGCGCCGACGAGAGCGGTGTCCATGCACTTTCATGCAATGAGGCGCGTTAATTTTTCCTTCGTTATCCCGGCCAAGCTTGGCGCAGCAGAGCGCGAGCCGGAATCAACAACTCCGATGGAAGAAAGATGACGAAGCGGGTGTTTATGGATTCCCGCCTTCGCGGAATGACAAGATTAGCGCGTCGGGACCGGCTTTTCGCCGCGGTAGTCGTAGAAGCCGCGGTTGGTCTTGCGGCCGAGCCAGCCGGCTTCGACGTATTTCACCAAGAGCGGGCAGGGGCGGTATTTCGAATCCGCGAGGCCTTCGTGCAGCACCTGCATCACGGAAAGTACGGTGTCCAAGCCGATGAAGTCGGCGAGTTGCAGCGGGCCCATCGGGTGGTTCGCCCCGAGCTTCATCGCCTTGTCGATCGCCTCGACCGAGCCAACGCCTTCATAGAGCGTGTAGATCGCCTCGTTGATCATCGGCAGCAGGATACGGTTCACGATGAAGGCCGGAAAATCCTCGGCGACCGCGTAGGTTTTCTGCAGGCGCGAAACGAACTCCTTCGAGGCTTCGAACGTCTCCTCGTCGGTGGCGATGCCGCGCACGAGTTCGACCAGTTCCATCAGCGGCACCGGATTCATGAAGTGAATGCCGATGAATTTTTCCGGGCGGTCGGTGGAGGCGCCAAGGCGCGTGATCGAGATCGACGAAGTGTTGGAAGCGAGCAGCGCATCCTTCGGCATGAGCTGCGAAAGCTCGCCGAAGATCTTCTTCTTGACGTCTTCTTTTTCAGACGCCGACTCGATCACGAGATCGCAGTCGGTGAGGTCCTTATAGGCCAAAGCCGCCGCGATGCGGGAAAGCGCGGTCTGGCGGTCGCCTTCGGAGATCAGCGCCTTCGAGACCTGGCGCTGCATGTTGCCGTTGATGGTGGCGAGACCCGCCTTGATGCGGTCTTCGGAGATGTCGTTGAGCTTTACGTCGTAGCCCGCGAGCGCGCAGACATGGGCGATGCCGTTGCCCATCTGGCCCGCGCCGATTACTCCGATTTTTTTCAAGGCTTTCATCGCGCGGGCTGCTCGCTATTTGCTCAGTTCTTTTTCGAGTTCGGGCAATACCGTAAAGAGATCGCCAACGAGGCCGTAATCCGCGACCTGGAAGATCGGGGCTTCTTCGTCCTTGTTGATCGCAACGATCACTTTCGAGTCTTTCATGCCGGCGAGATGCTGGATCGCGCCCGAGATGCCGACGGCGATGTAAAGTTCGGGTGCCACGACCTTGCCGGTCTGGCCGACCTGCCAGTCGTTCGGAGCATAACCCGCATCCACCGCGGCGCGCGAGGCACCCATCGCGGCACCGAGCTTGTCGGCGACCGGCTCGATGTATTTCGCGAAATTTTCCTTGTTCGCCATGGCGCGGCCGCCCGAGATGATGACGCGCGCGGCGGTCAGTTCCGGACGATCCGACTTCGAAAGTTCCTCGCCGACGAAAGAGGAGAGACCCGGGTCGCCCGCACCTTCGGCGTTCTCGACCGTGGCCGAGCCGCCTTCGCCCGCCGCCTGGAAGGAGGCGGTACGTACGGTGATGATCTTCTTCTTGTCGGACGATTGTACGGTCTGGATCGCGTTCCCGGCATAGATCGGGCGCTGGAACGTGTCCGGGCTCTCGACCTTGATGATTTCGGAAATCTGCATCACGTCGAGCAACGCCGCCACGCGCGGCATGAAGTTTTTGCCCGAGGTCGTCGCGGGAGAAACGATCGCGTCATATTTTTCCGCGAGTTTCACGATGAGGGCCGCCATCGGTTCGGCGAGCTTGTTCTTGAAGGCGGCGTTGTCCGCCAAGAGCACTTTCTTGACGCCCGCGATTTTCGCAGCGGCATCGGCGACGGCTTTGGCGCCCTCGCCCGCAATCAGCACATCGACGTCGCCGCCGAGCGCGCTTGCCGCCGTCATCGCCTTGAACGTTGCCGGGTTCAGCGTCTTGTTGTCGTGTTCGGCAATAAGGAGTGTTGCCATGATCAGATCACTCCCGCTTCGTTCTTGAGCTTATCGACGAGGCTAGCCACCGAGTCCACCTTCACGCCGGCCTTGCGGCCCGCGGGCTCGGAGGTCTTCAGGACCTTCAGGCGAGGCGTGACATCGACGCCATAATCGCCGGGGGCCTTTTCATCGATCGGCTTCTTCTTGGCTTTCATGATGTTCGGCAGCGAAGCATAGCGCGGCTCGTTGAGACGAAGATCGGTGGTGACGATCGCGGGCAGCTTCAGCTTCACGGTTTGCAGGCCGCCGTCGACTTCGCGCGTCACGTTCACGCTGTCGGATTCCAGCACGACCTTGGAGGCGAAAGTGCCCTGCGGCCAGTTCAGGAGTGCTGCCAGCATCTGGCCGGTCTGGTTCGAGTCGTCGTCGATCGCCTGCTTGCCGAGGATCACGAGGTTCGGCTTCTCGGCATCGACAATGCCTTTGAGAATCTTGGCGACTGCGAGCGGCTCTACCGCGCCATCGTTCTTGACCAGGATGCCGCGGTCGGCGCCCATCGCGAGCGCGGTGCGGATGGTTTCGGAAGCCTGCTGCGGTCCGATCGAGACGGCGACGATTTCAGTCGCCTTGCCCGCTTCCTTCATGCGGATCGCCTCCTCGACGGCGATTTCGTCGAAGGGGTTCATCGACATCTTGACGTTTGCGAGATCGACGCCGGAGCCGTCAGGCTTCACGCGCGCTTTCACGTTGTAATCAATGACACGCTTTACTGCGACTAAGACTTTCATCCGCTGCCCATTTGTTGCGGTGCGGCGGGCAAACTATGGCTGGTCCTTAGGCCTGTCAACGCGAACCGTGACCGTGGGCGCGTCGATCTGCGGTACGGGAGCCTGGGTCGTGCCCTGCTCGACGGGTTCTACGGGTGAAACTGCCGCTGCGTCACCCACCGCTGCCACCGTGTCCGGCTCTCCCTGGAACAGCTTCACGCCGGGACGCTTCATCAGGGCGACGAGCACAAGGCCCGACGCGAAGCCGCCTACATGCGCCCACCATGCGACGTCCTCGACCGAACGGGCGTAGGCCATGATGAGATTGAACGCGATGTAGATCGCGAGCACCCAGTAGGCGCGCAGCTTGATCGGAATGCGGGTGAAGAACAGCACCCAGACTTTCGCGCGCGGGAACAAGACGAGATAAGCGGCCAGCAAGCCGGAGATCGCGCCGGATGCGCCGATTAGCGGGA
>JAGXQU010000045.1 GCA_018335895.1 Hyphomicrobiales bacterium
CTGACGGTCGCGGACATTTCCGACCTCACCGGATTTCCGGAGATGATGGATGGCCGCGTGAAGACTCTGCACCCGAAAGTGCATGGCGGCATTCTCGCGATCCGCGACAACGCGGAGCATGCCGCCTCGATGAAGGCGCATGCGATCCAGCCGATCGATCTCGTCGCGGTCAATCTCTACCCGTTCGAGGAAACCGTCGCGAAAGGCGCGGGCTACGACGACTGCGTCGAGAACATCGACATCGGCGGTCCTGCGATGGTGCGCGCGGCCGCGAAGAACCACGGCGATGTCGCGATCGTCGTCGATCCCGCGGACTACGCCGAGCTTCTGAAAGAGATTGCCGCGCACGGCGGCACTACGCTTTCATTCCGCAAGCGGCTCGCCGCGAAGGCATTCGCGCGAACGGCAGCTTACGACTCCGCGATCTCGAACTGGTTTGCAAACGAATTGAAAGACGATGCCCCGGTGTTTCGCTCGTTCGGCGGCAGGCTTATCGAAAAGCTCCGCTACGGCGAGAACCCGCACCAGCATGCTGCATCCTATAAAGGCGGCGAACCGCGCGCCGGCGTTCTCTCGGCGAAGCAGTTGCAGGGCAAGGAACTCTCCTACAACAACCTCAACGACACCGACGCCGCTTACGAATGCGTCGCCGAATTCGATGCGAAACGGACTGCCGCGGTCGTGATCGTGAAGCACGCGAACCCCTGCGGCGTCGCGGAGGGCGAGACGCTCATCGACGCCTACCAGAAGGCGCTCGCCTGCGATCCGGTTTCCGCTTTCGGCGGCATTATCGCGACCAACCGTCCGCTCGACGCTGACGCGGCGAAAGCCATGGTCGAAATCTTTACCGAGGTCATCATCGCGCCGGGCGCGAGCGAAGAGGCGATCAAGATCGTCGGCGCGAAGAAGAACCTTCGCCTGCTCTTGACTGACGCGCTGCCCGACCCGCGCGCGAAGGGCCTCACCTTCAAGTCGATCGCGGGCGGCATGCTCGTGCAGTCGCGCGACAACGCAGTCGCCGACGATCTCGATCTGAAAGTCGTCACCAAGCGCGCGCCCACCAGGCAGGAACTCGACGACCTGCGCTTCGCCTTCCGGGTCGCGAAGCACGTGAAATCGAATACGATCATCTACGCCATGGACCGCGCCACCGTCGGCATCGGCGCGGGGCAGATGAGCCGTGTCGATAGCGCCCGCATCGCCGCGCGCAAGGCGGAGGATGCCGCGAAGACCGCAGGCATCGACACGCCGCTCACCAGGGGTTCGGTCGTGGCGTCGGACGCCTTCTTCCCGTTCGCGGACGGATTGCTATCGGCGATCGAGGCCGGCGCGACCGCCGTGATTCAGCCGGGCGGCTCCATTCGCGACGATGAAGTGATCGAAGCCGCCGACAAGGCCGGCATCGCGATGGTTTTTACCGGCGTGCGCCACTTCCGGCACTAAGTCTTCCGTGCGGGCGCGACGCGCAGTAGCAGCAGCCCGCCGGCCACGAAGAACAGCACCAGCACCGAGACGCCGGCCTTCTGGTTCAGCGTGAGCGCGGTCACTGTCGCGACCAGAAACGGTCCCATGAACGAAGTCAGCTTTCCGGAGAGCGCGAACAAGCCGAAGAACTGCGCGAGCTGTTCGCGCGGCGCCAGGCGAACCAGAAGCGCGCGCGATGCGGCCTGCAGCGGCCCCGCCGCTATTCCGATGAAGAGGCCGATCGCGACATAGAGTTTTTCCGGAATGCTCGCGAACAGTCCTGCATGCGGGTCCGCGGGTGTCACGGGAAAGAAAAAGAAAATCCGGTCGCGGTCGATGGAGAGGATCGCAATGACTGAAACGATCAGGATCACGAGCGAGCCCAGAATAACCGGCTTCGCGCCGAGTTTGTCATCCAGCCTGCCGCCCGCGAGCGCGCCTAGCGTGCCGGTGATCGTGAGCAGGATCCCGAAGATGCCGAGCTGGATCGCGCCCCAGCCGAAGGTGCCCGCCGCATAGATCCCGCCGAACGCAAACAGCGCAACCAGACCGTCGGCATAGACCATATTCGCAAGCAGAAACGTGCCGATGTTTTTGTGCTTCCTCGCTTCGCGGACGGTGTCGAGCGTCGTTCTGAAGCCGTGCCGGACCGCCGGGCCGAGTTTCATCGCCTTTGCCTTGTCCGGCACGAACAGGAACATCGGTATGACGAACACGATGAACCAGATCGCGGTAAGCGGACCGATGAAACGGTCGCCCTCGCGCGCCGTGGCGTCCAACCCGAAGGCCGGCGGCGTCCCGATCAGCGTCAATCCCGTTTTCGGATTGGTCGAGAGAAATAAAAGAGCGAAGGCGAGCGACACGAGTCCGCCGAGATAGCCGGTCGCCCAGCCGAGCCCCGAAAGCCAGCCGATCTTGTTCGGCGGCACCAGCGAGGGCATCATCGCGTTGTTGAACACGGTCGCGAATTCCATGCCGATGGTCAGCACGGCAAAACAGACCAGCACGAAGAGGATCGTGCTCTGGTCGCCGGGCTTGCCGAACCAGAGCCCGATCGAGCCGAACACGAGCAGCACGCCGAACGCCGCGATCCACGGCTTACGCGGACCCGTTGCATCCGCGATCGCACCGATGAACGGCGAGGTCAGCGCGATCGCGATTCCCGCCGCCGCCGCCGCAAACCCCCACAGCGCCTGCCCTTCCGCCGGACTATTTGCGACGGCGGAAGCAAAATATGGTGCGTAGATGAATGTTGTGACGAGAGTTGCAACCGGCTGGCATGCCCAGTCGAACAGAACCCAGCCGAAGATCGCCCGGCGCGGTGCTTGCTGCATGAAAATCCTAGGATGCCAATTCGCTGATCAAATTCGCGGCCACCGCAAGTTTCGACAGGGTAAGCCCCGACTCCGCAATTTCCTGCACGCCGCGCCGTGCGCGGTCAACATTGCCGCCGTCCGCCGCAACCCAGGCCTCCACGGCCGCTTTGCCGCATTTGCCGGTCGCAAGTGCCGCCGCCACGATCCGGCGCTGGCTCGCCGAAATACGAGCGAGCGCAAGATCGAAGGCGAGCCGGTCGAAGTGGTCGGCTAGCTTGATGCTGCCGCCCGCCGCAAGCACACCGTCGATACGGAAATAGTCCTGTGCCGCGAAGTAAGTTTCCGCGACCGCAAGCGTCGGCTGGCCGCTTTGGCCCGCGACGAGAACGATGTCGCTTGCCGTAGTCAGATCCGGAAGCAGCGCGATCTTCGCTGCAAGCGCTTGCGGCACCTGCTTTTCCGCGATTGCCGCGGCACGGGTCTGCAAGCGCTGGGTTCTCTCCGCGGGCAGAAGCCGCCCGATATTCTGTTCGACCGCATCGATCCCGTCGCGATAATGCGCGACAACCTCTGCCAGTCCGGGCGATAAGTCCGCGTTGCGGACGAACCAGACCACGCGATCGAGCAGCAGACTTTTCACCCCATCGTAGAGCGCGAGCTGCACCGCGCCCGGAATTTTGTTGTCCAGCGCGTCGATCTCGCGGTTGAGCTCGATCATCCGGTAACTGTCGCGAACGGCGGCATAGGCTTTTGCAATCACCGCAACCGAAGCGCCGGTCTCCTCGGCGATGCGCACGACAAAGGCCGGTCCGCCGCGATTGATCATCGAATTGCCGAGCCGGGTTGCGACGATCTCGCGCCGCAGGCGATGCGCCTCCACTGCTTCCGGAAAGCGCTCCGGCACCGCGTCGGGAAAATAGCGCAGCAGTTCTTCCCGGAAATAGTCGTCGTCCGGAACATCCGATGCGATCAGGTCGTCGAACAGCGTAAGCTTCGCATAGGCGAGCGTGACCGCAAGTTCGGGCCGCGTCAGCCCCTGCCCCTTCGATTGGCGTTCGACGATCGTCATGTCGGACGGAAGATACTCGACGCTGCGGTCCAGGAGCCCTCGCCGTTCCAGATTGCGCATGAGCTGCATCTCGAAGCCAGCGTCGTTCGCTCCCTCGCGTTCGACGAGCGAGATCGCAAGCGTCTGCAGGTAGTTGTTGCGCAACACCAGCGAAGCGACACCGGGCGTCATTTCGGCAAGCAGCTTGTTCCGGTCGTCGAGCGAAAGCCGGCCGGCGCGCACCGGCATCGAGAGCGCGATCTTGAGATTCACTTCGACGTCGGAAGAATTGACACCCGCGGAATTGTCGATGGCGTCGGTGTTCAGCCGCACGCCGCGCTGTGCGGCTTCGATCCGGCCGCGCTGGGTCATGCCGAGGTTTGCGCCCTCGCCCACAACCTTCGCCGCGATTTCACTTCCCGTAATACGAATCGCGTCGTTCGCGCGGTCCCCGGCCATCGCATCGTTCTCCGCGGACGAGCGGACATAAGTACCGATGCCTCCGAACCAGAGAAGATCGACCGGACTTTTCAGGATCGCATTCATGACCTCTGCCGGCGGCGCTTCATCCTTTGAAAGAGACAGCAGCGCCTGAATTTCCGGCGAGAGCGGAATGCTTTTCGCGCTGCGCGGAAAAACCCCGCCGCCTATCGAGATTTTTGATTTGTCGTAGTCCTGCCAGCTCGAGCGTGGCAGTTCGAACACGCGCTTGCGCTCGGTGAAACTCGTCTCCGGTTCTGGAGACGGATCGATGAAGATGTCGCGATGATCGAACGCCGCGACGAGCCTGATCGTGCGCTCAAGCAGCATGCCGTTGCCGAACACGTCGCCCGACATGTCGCCGACGCCCGCAACCGTGAATGGTGTGTTCGAAATATCGATGTCCATCTCGCGGAAGTGGCGCTTCACCGCCTCCCACGCGCCGCGCGCGGTGATGCCCATCTTTTTGTGATCGTAACCCGCGGAGCCGCCGCTCGCGAAAGCGTCGCCGAGCCAGAAGCCGTGTTCGACCGCGAGCGCGTTCGCGGTGTCGGAAAACGTCGCGGTGCCTTTGTCGGCGGCAACCACGAGATAAGGATCGTCGGCGTCATGCCGCACCGTATTCTCGGGAGGAACGACGTCACCTTCTGCCGAGAGATTGTCGGTGATCTCGAGTAACGAGCGGATGAAGACCTTGTAGCAGTCCGTTCCCTCCGCCATCACGATTTCGCGCGAGGCGCCCGAAGGCATCAGCTTCGGCACGAAACCGCCTTTCGCGCCCACCGGCACGATCACGGCATTCTTCACCTGCTGCGCTTTCACGAGGCCGAGTACTTCGGTGCGGAAATCCTGCGGCCGGTCGGACCAGCGGATACCGCCGCGCGCGACCTTGCCGAACCTGAGATGCACGCCTTCGACGCGCGGCGAATAGACGAAGATCTCGAACAGAGGCCGCGGCAGCGGCAGTTCGTCGATCTTCCGGCTTTCGAACTTGATCGAGATCGTCGGGCGCGGGCCCCCGTCCTTTGCGATCTGATAGAAGTTGGTGCGCACCGCGGCAGCAATCAGATTGGCCAATCGTCTTAAGATTCGGTCTTCATCGAGGCTTTGCACCGAGGCGAGAGCGGCTTCGATTCGTGCGCGAATTTCCTTCACTTTCGCTTCGCGCGCCGGCCCGCTATCGCGCGGATCGAAGCGCGCATGAAACAGCGAAACGAGATCGCGCGCGATCTCCGGATGCCGATTCGCGGTCGTCCACAGATAATCCTGGCTGTAGGGGATCGCCGCCTGCCGCAGATAGCGCG
>JAGXQU010000046.1 GCA_018335895.1 Hyphomicrobiales bacterium
AGCCGCCCGCCGAATCACCCTCGACGATGAAGAGTTCGGACTTCGCGGGGTCGCGTTCCTGACAGTCGGCGAGCTTGCCGGGCAGGGAAGCGATGTCGAGCGCGCCCTTGCGGCGCGTGAGTTCGCGCGCCTTGCGGGCGGCCTCGCGGGCGCTTGCCGCTTCCACCACCTTGCCCACGACGGCTTTGGCTTCCTGCGGACGCTTTTCGAGCCATTCCTGCAGCGCTTCGCTCACGACCGTTTCCACGATCGGGCGCACTTCGGAGGAGACGAGCTTGTCCTTGGTCTGCGAGGAGAATTTCGGATCCGGCACCTTGACCGACAGCACCGCGGTCAGGCCCTCCCGGCAGTCTTCACCGGAAAGCGATACTTTGGCCTTCCCGGCAATGCCGGAAGTTTCCGCGTAGCTGATGACCTGCCGGGTCAAGGCCGCGGCGAAACCGGTGAAGTGCGTGCCGCGGTCGCGCTGGGGAATGTTATTGGTGAAGCACAGCACCGCCTCGTGATAGCTGTCGTTCCACGTGATCGCACATTCGACCGTGACGCCTTCGCGCTCGCCCTTGATCATGACCGGCTGCGAAATCAGCGACTGCTTGTTGCGGTCGATGAAGCGTACGAAAGCCTCGACGCCGCCGTCGTACCGCATCTCTTCGACCCGCGGCTCGGGGCCGCGCAGGTCCGAGAACACGATCCGCACGCCGGAATTCAGGAACGCCAGCTCCCGCAGGCGGTGCTCGAGCGTCGCGAAGTCGAACTCGATCTTGGAGAAGGTCTGCTTGCTCGGCATGAAGGAGACCTTGGTGCCCTTCTTGCCCTTGGCGTCGCCCATCACCTTCAGCGGCTTTTCGGGATCACCATGCTTGAAGCGCATGAAGTGTTCCTTGCCGTCGCGCCAGATCGTGAGATCGAGCCACTCGGAAAGCGCGTTCACCACCGAAACGCCGACGCCGTGCAGGCCGCCGGAGACCTTGTAGGAGTCCTGGTTGAATTTTCCGCCGGCGTGCAGCTGGGTCATGATGACTTCCGCTGCGGAAACGCCTTCTTCCTTGTGAATGTCGGTCGGGATGCCGCGGCCGTTGTCGGTCACCGTGCAGGAACCGTCGGCGTTCAGCGTGACGGTCACTTCCGTCGCGTGTCCCGCGAGCGCCTCGTCGATGGCGTTATCGACGACTTCATAGACCATGTGATGCAGGCCCGAGCCGTCGTCGGTGTCGCCGATATACATGCCGGGACGCTTGCGGACGGCATCCAGCCCTTTGAGGACCTGGATCGAGTCTGCGCCGTAGTCGGCGGGTTTCTTGCTGCCTTCGGCTTTCGCCATATGCGGAAGTTTCCGTTCGATTCGATGCTGAAATCTGTGCTGAATTTTACCCCATATGGGATACCGAAGGTTGCGAAAAAATGGCCTGAGGCGGCCGATTCGACCTCGGGTAAGCTATTGTCTTAATTAGCTAAATTCGCACGAAACGAGGACTCCCGGCGCGGGACTGTCTGTGGCGGCAAATCGGCTCGCGAAGGCCGTATTTTTTGACAGCGCAGCCTGCGGTTCAGCCCAGACGGACCGCCTCTCCGGGCGTCACCCGGAAGCGGATCGCGGCAGCATCGAGCGCGGAAAACGCACTCTCATCGACGCCCGTCACCAGAACCTGCGCCCCGAGTTTCTCAAGCGCACGGAAAAGTGCCGCGCGCCGCTCCGCATCGAGGAACGCAGCGACGTCGTCGAGCAACACGACCGGCGCGAAGCCGTGCATCTGTGTCACCAGCCGTGCGTGCGAAAGGATCAAGCCGACCAGAAGCGCTTTGCGTTCGCCGGTCGATGCGCGCGACGCCTCGATCGCCTTCTCCTGATGCAGCACGATCAGGTCCGAGCGGTGCGGCCCCTCTAGCGTGCGGCCCGCCGCGCGGTCGCGCGGACGGTTGTCGCGAAGCCGCATGCGGTAGCGCTCCTCGACTTCGGTCGCGCTTTCGATCTCGAGTGCGCGTTCGACCTCGCCGTCGAGCGCGATCTGTGCGGTCGGGAATCCGCTATCCGCATCGCGGCTCGTTTCGATTTCGGCGGCGAGACGCCTCACGGTCTCGCTGCGGGCGGCAGCGACCGCAATCGCCAGTTCCGCGACCTCGTGCTCGATCGCGTCCATCCATTTGGAATCGAAATTGGGTTCTTCCAGGAGCCGATTGCGCGAACGCAGCGCACGGTCGAGGCCTGAGACGCGCGCCGAGTGCTCCGCATCGATCGCAAGCACTAGCCGGTCGAGAAATCTTCTGCGCTCGGCGCCGGGCCCGAGAAAGAGCCCGTCCATCTCGGGGATCAGCCATACGACGCGCAGATGCCCGGCAAAGGCCGTCGCGGAAGAAACCGGCTCGCGGTCGATCCGCGACTTGCGCTGCGGGCTTTCGTCACCCGATGACGCTTCGATCCCTGTACCCAGCGCGGCGTGTCCAAGCGCGCCGTCGACTTCCGCCGCCACTGCCCAGGAGCCGTCGCCTTCGGTCGCGGCGACATCCTCGAGCGTCGCGCGGCGCAAGCCCCGGCCCGGCGTCAGAAACGAGACCGCCTCAAGTATGTTGGTCTTGCCCGCGCCGTTGGCCCCCAGAAAAAGCGCCGCGCGTCCCTCGAAATCGAGCGACACCTGCCGGTAAGAGCGGAAGTTCGAGAGTTTGAGCTTGAGGATACGGGCGTGGGGGATCACGTCGTTTCGCGGATCGGGCCCGCTCACACCCGCATCGGCATCAGCACGTAGAGCGCGCCGGCGGTTTCCATGTCCTCGATCAGCGTCGGCGAGCCAGGATCCGCGAGCTTGAGCCGCGCCTTCTCGCCTTCGACCTGCTGGAGGATGTCGAGGAGATAGCGGCCGTTGAAGCCGATATCGAGCGCTTCCGCGCCATATTCCACTTCGAGTTCTTCGGTCGCCGAGCCCGAATCCGGGTTGATCACCGAGAGCGTGAGCTTGCCATCTGTCAGGGCGAGCTTGACCGCACGGCCGCGCTCGCTCGAGACCGTGGAAACGCGATCGACCGCCGACATGAACTCGCCCTTGTCGACGATCAGCGTCTTGTCGTTCGCAGCCGGGATCACGCGCGCATAATCGGGAAAGGTGCCATCGATCAGCTTCGAGGTAAGTACCGCGTTGCCGAGTGAGAAGCGGATCTTGGTCGCGGACAATTCGATCTTCACCTCATCGCCCGCGTCGTCGATCAGGCGCTGCACTTCGGTGACGGTCTTGCGCGGGATGATGACGCCCGGCATGCCCTTGGTGCCTTTCGGCGCCTTGATCTCGGCCTGCGCCAGGCGATGGCCGTCGGTCGCGACCGCGCGCAGTTTGTCGTCGATGGCGTGCAGGTAAATACCGTTCAGATAGTAGCGCGTCTCCTCGGTCGAGATCGCAAATTGCGTGCGATCGATCAGACGCTTCAGGTCCGCGCTTGCGATGCTGAAAGAGTGTGTCATCTCGCCGGCGGCGAGATCCGGGAAATCGGTTTCGGGAAGCGCCTGGAGCGTGAATTTCGAACGGCCCGCGCGTACCTGGAGCTGCGTGCCGTCGGCGGCGCTCTGCAACTCGACCTGCGCGCCTTCCGGCAGCTTTCTCACGATGTCGTAGATCATGTGAGCGGGAACCGTGGTGGAGCCGGTTTGCTTGCCTTCGCCCGGCGCAGTTTCCACGATTTCGAGATCGAGATCGGTCGCCTTCAGTTCCACATTCGATTTGCTAGCGCGCAAAAGCACGTTCGCGAGAATCGGGATCGTATTCCTGCGCTCCACCACGCGGTGCACGTGGGCGAGGGACTTCGCGAGCTGCGCGCGTTCGATCGTGACCTTCATGGAAAGAACCCGGAATACGCCTTTTCGAGACTATTCCGGCGGCGGGCCAGCCCGATTAGGGCCGCCGGACGCCGCCGGGAACGTCACATTAAGGGTCTGCGCCGGAGGCGCAACTCCTATTCCATCAGCATTCTTTTGAGGACTTCGATTTCCTCAGCCAGCGCCTTGTCGCCCTGCACGAGCCCCTCGATCTTGCGGACAGCATGCAGAACGGTGGTGTGGTCGCGGCCACCGAAACGCCGGCCGATTTCCGGGAGCGACCGCAGCGTCAGCACTTTCGCGAGATACATCGCGATCTGGCGCGGGCGGACCACGTTCGCCGTGCGGCGCGAGGACAGCAAATCCGCGCGGGTCACATTGTAGTGCTTCGAGACGACGCGAAGGATGTCCTCGACCCGGATGCGGCGCGGATCGGTCGGGCGCACGAGATCGCGGATCACCTCGTCGGCAAGCTCGGTGGTGACGGCTTTTTTATAGAACTGGCTGTGATGCAGGAGCCGGGTCACCGCCGCTTCGAGATCGCGGCCCGACTGGGTCACCTGCGCCGCGATGTGCGCGAGCACCGGCATCGGCACGTCGAAGCGCGCGTCTTCCGCTCTCAGGAGCGAGGCACGCGCAATCAGGATGTTGAGGCGCAGTTCTTCGTCCATCGGGCCGACCTCGACGGTAAGCCCGCCGCCCAGCCGCGAACGCACGCGATCCTCGAGATTTTCCAGTTCGACCGGCGGGCGGTCGGCCGCGACCACGACCTGACGGCCCGCGTCGGTCAGCGCGTTCAGCGTGTGGCAGAACTCCTGCTGCACGGCGCGGCCCTGGAGGAACTGAAGATCGTCGATGATGAGCGCGTCGATGCCGCGCAGCGCTTCCTTGAAGGCGATCGCCGACTGGTTTTTGAGCGCGGCGACGAAGCCGTACATGAACTTCTCGGCCGTGAGATAGATCGCGCGCTTGCCCTGTGCTTCGAACGCATGCGCCGTCGCCTGCAGCAGATGCGTTTTGCCGAGACCCACCGAGGCGTGGATGTAAAGCGGATTGAAACGCGGCGCGCCGTTCGCGCCTAAGCCTGCCTCGACGACCTGTTTCGCTGCCGCGTGCGCAAGCCCGTTCTGTCTGCCGACGATGAAAGTGGCAAACGTCATGCGCGCGTCGAGCGGCGAGCCGCCGGGGCCGTCCGTGCGTAAATTACCACCGGCGCGAATTGCGCTGCGCCTGCCGAAGCGGTCGCCTTCCAGGCCTGCGTTCGCCGGGGCCGCGGCTTTCACGTCCGCGACCTGCGAACGCATGACGGCGGTGCGAACGATCAAGTCGATCTTCTCGATCGAGGGAAGTTCCACTTTCCAGTGACCCGTCAGGCGCTGGAAATGATGTTCTTCGATCCACGACTTGAGAAAGCGGGTCGGAACCGAGAGGCGGGCACGCGCGCCGTCGCAATCGACGAGATGCACGCTCGCGAACCAGCTCATATAGGTTTCCTCGCCGAGTTCGGCGCGCAGCTTCTTGCGGATGCGCTCCCATCGCGCGCCGAACTCGTCAGCGCCGTGATCTGCCGCAACCGCATCTGGATTTTTGTTCGGAACGTTCATGCTTCGCTCCACCTTGACTGGTGACGGCGCTGCCTTCGGCGCAACTGTGCGCCAGATAGCTTCGCCGGAATTTAAAGGAAAGAAAGTGGTTAGGTGTGAGTGGCTATGTCAGCTTCGCTGCAAACATCGCGATCGAAGCTTCCCGCATGACGAAACCTCGCCGCGAAACGAGAAAATTTGGTGTCGAAGAAACTCG
>JAGXQU010000047.1 GCA_018335895.1 Hyphomicrobiales bacterium
TTGGCGTTTACGCCATTCGCGCGAATAAAAAAGTAAGCGCGAAAAACCCCGCGGGGAAACCGGCGGGGTTTTCCCGTTTGCGCGCGGGCCGCTATTTGCAGCTCACGCTTTCGACGCTCAGCGTGGGGCCGAGCAATTCCTCGACTGTGCCGGTTGCGGTCAGCACCGCGTCGTCCTTGCAGCTTGCCGGCGGCCTGCCCTTGCCGAGGATCTTGCTGACCGTGCAGGGCCGCGCCGAGACGCCTTCGTAAAACCAGCCGCCTTCGGTTTTCGCGAGATTGGCGAGCATCAGGACGGTGAGCGTCACGCGCTCGCCGATCCTGCATTCGGCGGCGGAGGCCGGGCGAACCGGAAGCAGCAGGAACGCAAACACGAAAAGGATCGAGCGGCGCATGGTGAATTCTCCCGTGCGTATGTGAGCGCGCAGGCGATCGGTAGTCAATTCGTCGGATCAAACAGCGGGCGCGATTCATTCACCGGACACAGCGTTTTGCCGCGCCCCGAACCTTTGCCTCACTGCTCCCGAGAGAAATGAGGGAGCGGAGCGCTGCGACGCGCCACGCATTTCGTTGTCGTACGCGCATTTTTCGCGAATGGGGCAAGCCCCAAGCGCGCTTGCGCGCACGTATCGCCTCGCAGCACTCCGCTTCGGCGTTCTTCAAGGCTTCAGGACCGTGCTTCCGAAACGTTCCCCGGAGAGATTTCTTCTCCGCTTCCCGTTTCCATTCCAGCCTCGCAAGCGGAGCTTGCGACCCGTCAAGGGTGCGGCGGCGGCCCGTAATAGCCGCGGACGGTGACCCGAAGCCTCCCCGGTTTATCGCTGCGAACGACAAACGGAGGCGCCGGCCATTCCCCGCTCTTTCGACGCCTCGCGAGAGCGCCCTCGACGGAAATGGCGGATAGGAATATAGTCTCGATGGGTGGGGAAGTCAAGAAATTTGAGAGCGCGGCTTCTTTTACTTCGTCATGCCCGGCCTTGTGCCGGGCATCCATGCCTTAGCAGCGTTGATGTTCAGAAAGGCGTGGATGCTCGCGACAAGCACGAGCATGACGAACTATAAGCCCCGCACCCTCGCCTCGGCCTGCCGCTCGGTCATATGTGCTGGTTTCTTGCCATGGTGTCCCTCACCTCGACTCTCGCGGGAGGTATTCTAGGACGCGCGGCTAAGCGCCGTCATAAAGCGGTGCACGTCGACTCAGGCACCGTTCCTATTCGGCAACTCTGGAATAGCAGGCGGCTCCACTTCTTCTGGCAATGCCTCTTCCACTATAATGGGCTCACCGGTCGGCATCTCTGGCTCAGGAAGCTGCGCTTCATCCAACGTAGGCACGGTAGCAATAAAAGGTACGGAGCTTCCCACTCCCTTGCCTACGACAATCATGTCACGAGAAGCCAGAAGAGGAAGGGCTCTAGCAAATTCGCCAAAGTAACTTCCCAAAAATTCTATGCTCGTCTTATCAAACTGTTGAAATGCGAAAATTGTATTGCATTGGGTCAGAATCGTTTTTGAGACGTTGGCAGTTCGCTGAGCAATTACGATCAGCCCAACGCCATATTTTCTGCCCTGCAGCGCGATCTGAGATATCGCATTGAGTACTCCGCCAATGCGCTTGTCATTTGTGCTCATAAAATTGTGTTCTGGCACCAAAGTGTGCGCTTCTTCCAAAGCAATGGCTAGTTTTTGCTTCCCAAATACTCCGTGTCTTGCAGCCATAAAAATACAAACAAAAAGATGTTTCAAAAAGTCCATCATGTCTGCCGTATTCTCTAGGTCCGGCAAATCAACAATCAAAACACCGCTGTCGTTTTTTACAAATTTCTCTAAGGCTTCACGCATCGGCTTCCGGATGGCGCTCGTAGCGTTAGCAATAATGTCTTGCTTTTGGTTATTCGGCCACTGCGAAAGCTGGCTTCCTAATATCGTAAGCTGCTTTGCGACCTCATCGAGGTTCAAGAGGTCTTTAAGCTTCGTCGTCTTGACGTCGGCTAGCTTACCTTCGTATTCGCTGGTCAAATCAACGCAGATGACCTTCACGTCATTTGCAACTGCTTTTTTTATTAGGTGCCGTCCGAAAACTGACTTGCCAGATCCAGTAACGCCTACAACCGCAACGTGATGTCTAATGCCGTCGTCAAAGTTAAAATTGACCGCGCTCCCTAAATCACGAATCTTACCGACGGTCGTTTGATCTTCTGCTGCCGGCTCATCCAAAGCGGCGGCTCGGTAAACCGGTGTCATAACGTCCGGCAGCCAACCGTACCTTTCAAATGCTTTCTTCTCAGCGTTCCAACACCCCAATTGGACCGCCTGACCCACTATAAAGCCTGCTTCATTTTTATCCTCTAAGCGCTCAATGTTTGTGTTGGCGTCTGCGATTTGAAACAGTAGCTTCTTTCCATTCGCTTCAGCACTTAGAATTTGGCCTTCCAACACAGGAGCGCTCGCTAAGTATCTAAACCTCAACTCATTAATAGTAGAGTCTTTATCGACCACTCCAACAAATCGCGCCTTGAAGTCAGTAACTGCGTCATCGAGCTTTATGATTCCGTTCTCGCTAAGCGAAGATAGGTTGTTGGCGCTTTCAAACGGATATCTCAGAACCTTTATCCATCGCTCGTCATCCAGCATGAAACGGTCGATTATTACGCCAGTTCCTTTCTGATCATGCGCGCCGATGGCGTACCGAAAGCCCACATGATCAAATAATTTTACTTCGCTACGAGTCTTAAGAAGTCGAGCTAGAAATACATTCTGAGACTGCACACCGATAATTTGCCCCAGCTCAGGAGTATGCAAAGGCCTGTTGAAGAACGACTCAGTGGCAGCCAATATTTGCTTATCAAACGCAAGCATTGTTGCTGCAAAGAACAGCAATGCCGTCGGAAATCCGTGCGTTAGCGAGTAACTCGCGACGATTGCCGAAATTGTGAGCGTGAACCAAACGCTCTTTCCCGAACCGATATTTGTAACGATCCGCTTGATTTGGTTAGATATCTGACGAGCCTTCGCCGATCCCCATTCAAACAGGATCATGGATGCAGAAGATAGAAGAAGCACTGACCCGATATACGCAATTAATACGTAATACCAATGACCAGCACCCTTAAAGGCATCGTAGCTAGTTGCTAACAAAACGAGACCGCTAAACGAGTTTACGAACGCCTCTGTCGGAGTTGTAAAAAACTTCTCCATCAGAAAGTTCGCGGTCACTAACGAAACCAACGTCGCGAGAATAACTATAGCGGTCTCGTCTCTTGCAGAGAATTTTCCTGCAAAAAGAAAAATGGTTACGAGGACTGCGATGCAAACAGCAAAAGCTATAAGTCGCGGCCACATATCTCACACCGGCAAATTGTCGTGCTTCTTGCGCGGCTGCTCGACCTGCTTGGTCTTGAGCATCGCGAGCGCCCGCGAGATGCGGCGGCGGGTTTCATGCGGCTCGATCACCTCGTCGATATAGCCGCGCTCGGCCGCAACGAAGGGGCTTAGAAAGCGCTGCTCATATTCCTTGGTGCGTTCGGCGATCACTGCCGGGTCCTTGTCCGCGCGGAAGATGATCTCGACCGCACCCTTCGCGCCCATCACCGCGATCTGCGCCGTCGGCCAGGCATAGTTCACGTCGCCCCCGATGTGCTTGCTCGCCATCACATCATAGGCGCCGCCGAAGGCCTTGCGCGTAATCACGGTCACGAGCGGCACGGTCGCCTGCGAGTAGGCAAACAAGAGCTTCGCGCCGTGCTTGATCAGCCCGCCATATTCCTGCGCGGTGCCCGGCAGGAAGCCCGGCACGTCCACGAGGGTCACGATCGGAATGTTGAAGGCATCGCAGAAGCGCACGAAGCGCGCGGCCTTGCGCGAAGCGTCGCTGTCGAGCACGCCCGCGAGCACCATCGGCTGGTTCGCGACAAAGCCGACCGTCCTGCCCTCAATGCGGCTAAAACCCGTGACGATGTTCTTCGCGAACGCCTCTTGTATCTCGAAGAAGTCGCCTTCGTCGGCGAGCTTCAGGATCAGTTCCTTGATGTTGTAGGGCTTGTTCGGATTTTCCGGGACTAAACTGTCGAGCGAAGGCTCGATGCGCTCGGCGTCGTCATGGCTCGGCCATTCCGGAACGCCCGCCTCATAGCTCGACGGCAGAAAGTCGATCAGGCGGCGCATCTGCAGGAGACACTCGACATCGTTCTCGAACGCGCCGTCCGCGACCGAAGAGCGCGTGGTGTGCACCCTCGCGCCGCCGAGTTCTTCGGCGGTCACGGTCTCATTGGTCACCGTCTTCACGACTTCCGGGCCGGTCACGAACATGTAGCTCGTGTCTTTGACCATGAAGATGAAGTCGGTCATCGCGGGCGAATAGACGTCGCCGCCGGCGCACGGCCCCATGATCACGGAAATCTGCGGGATCACGCCTGACGCCGTGACGTTGCGCCGGAACACCTCGCCATAGCCGCCGAGCGCGGCCACGCCCTCCTGAATGCGCGCGCCGCCTGCGTCGAACAGGCCGATGATCGGCGCGCGGGTCTTCAGCGCGAGGTCCTGGATCTTGGTGATCTTCTGCGCGTGGCTTTCCGAGAGCGAGCCGCCGAAGACAGTGAAGTCCTTGGCGAAGACGAAAACCTGCCGGCCGTTCACGGTGCCCCAGCCGGTGACGACGCCGTCGCCGGGGATCTTGGTCTTCTCCATGCCGAAGTCGGTCGCGCGGTGCTGCACGAAGGTGTCGAATTCCTCGAACGAGCCCTTGTCGAGCAGGAGATCGATGCGCTCGCGCGCGGTCAGCTTGCCGCGCGCATGCTGCGCTTCGATGCGCTTTTCGCCGCCGCCGAGTTTCGCTTCCGCACGGCGGCTTTCCAGCGCTTCGAGAATTTCCTTCATCGGATAGAGCCCCTCTATTGCCGGGCGAAGGTAGCATGACTCCCGCCGTCCCGGCCAAGGCGACGAAAGTGCACCGTTCGCCGCATGGCGCTACCCCGCCTCGCTCCGGTATCCTGTGCGCCAAGCCCGGGGATCAACAAGGGCGGTGGGGACGAAAATGAAAATCTGCATCTATGGCGCGGGCGCCATCGGCGGCTATGTCGGCGTGCTGCTGGCGCAGGCCGGGGCCGAAGTCTCGCTGATCGCGCGCGGCGCGCATCTCGAGGCGATCAAGGCGCACGGGCTTACGCTCAAGATCGGCGGCGAGACCAAGAACGCCAAGATCAGGGCGACCCACGACCCGGCCGAGCTGCCGCCGCAGGACTACGTGATCTGCGCGCTCAAAGCCCATCAGGCATGGGAGGTCGCGGACAAGATCGCGCTCCTGTGCGGGAAGAATACCGCCGTCGTCACCATGCAGAACGGCCTGCCGTGGTGGTACTTCTATGGCTTCGAAGGCCAGTATGCGAACCGCCGCATCGAGAGCGTCGATCCGGGCGATAGGCAATGGCAGGCGATCGGCCCGGAGCGCGTGATCGGCTGCACGGTCTATCCGGCGGCGGAGATCGAATCGCCGGGCGTCATCAAGCACATCGACGGCGACAAGTTCGGCCTCGGCGAGCCCACGCGCAAAGTCACCGAGCGCGTGACGAAACTCTCCGAAATGATGACCAGGGCCGGGCTGAAGGCGCCGATCATTCCCGAGATCCGGAACGACATCTGGCTCAAGCTCTGGGGCAACCTCTGCTTCAACCCGATCTCGGCGCTGACGAAGGCGACGCTCGATGTGGTCGCCACCGATCCCGGCACGCGCGCGCTTTCGCGCAACATGATGCTGGAAGCCGAGAAGATCGGGCGGCGCATCGGGGTTCACTTCCGCGTCGATGTCGACCGGCGCATCAATGGCGCCGCGCGCGTCGGCGCGCACCGCACCTCGATGCTGCAGGATGTCGATAAGGGCCGCCCCATAGAACTCGACGCGCTGCTGACCTCCGTGCAGGAGCTCGGCAAGCTCGCGGAAGTCGAGACGCCGCATATCGATGCGGTTTTGGCGCTCACGCAACAAATGGGCCGCGTCGCCGGCATCTATCCCGTTTTCCCGGAAGAGAAGGCGGCGGAGCAGGACGAGCGGGTGGATTAGCCGCGAATTGAGCGGCGGCCTCGCGTCGCCTACTCTCGTCCCATGGCAAACCCCGATGACAGCGCCCCCAGGCATTCCCTCGCCGAAGATATCTTCGCGATCGTGGTCGGCACGCTGTTCATTTCCTTTGGCATCGTGCTGTTCAAGAAGGCCGGGCTCCTGACCGGCGGCACCTCGGGCATCGCTTTCCTCGCCTATTATCTGGCGGCGATCCCGTTCGGCCTCGCCTTCTTCGTCATCAACCTGCCCTTCTACGTTCTCGCGCTGATGCGCATGGGCTGGCGTTTCACGGTGAAGACCTTCTGCGCAGTCGCGCTCGTCTCCGTGATGTCGGAGACGCATGGCTATTTCATCGGGATCGACAAGCTGCAGCCGTTCTATGCCGCGGCGATCGGCGGGCTGATGCTCGGCATGGGCTTCATCGTGCTGTTCCGCCATCAGGCGAGCCTCGGCGGCATCAATATCCTCGCGCTCTACCTGCAGGAAAAATACCGGATTCCGGCCGGCAAGCTGCAACTGGGCGTCGATATCGTCGTGCTCCTGCTGTCGCTGTTTGCGGTTCACTGGCTCCTGATCCTGGCCTCGGTGATCGGATCGATAGCCATGAACCTCGTGCTCTGGATCAACCACCGCCGCGACCGCTACGTGGCCTGGTCGGCGGCCTGAAAATTCTTTCTGCCGGTCATTGAACCGTCACAAAGCGCGCCTATATAGCCAGCATCGGACTTCGGAGAGCCTAGCCCCTCACCACGGATGTACTGGGAGGCGGTGTAAAGCGAAGACACGAAGCACGGTTGGCCCGCCCGGTAGCAATGCCCGGCGGGTTTCGCTTTTTAGGGCCTCTACTTCGGCAGCGCGCCGAGCGCCGCGAGCAGCGACTTCGCAATCGGGATGCGGGCGGCAACGTGCTTTTCCTCGTTCGGATCGAGGTTGAGTGCGAAGAAATAGACTTCCTCCCCGCGCTCCACCCAGCCGACGAACCAGCCGATCTTGTTCTCGCCTGAGGGAATCCAGCCGGTCTTGCCGCGCAATGTCGCGTTCCCGATCTTCTCGAGGAACATGATGTCTTTCACGATGTCCGTGCTTTTCGGATTGACCGGCAGCCTGCCGCTCTCGAAGCGCGCGAGAAACTCGACTTGCTGAAGCGCGGAAATCCGCAGGCTGCCGTCGAGCCAGAACGAATCCTCGTTGCCGCCGAGATTCGCGTTGCCGTAGCCGAACTGCGAAACATAGACGCGCATCCGCGTCCGCGTGATCTGCCGCGCAATCTCCTGAAACATCCAGACCGCAGACGCGCGGAAGCCCGTGCGCAACGTGTGATCCTGATTCCACGCCTCGATCTCCCGCTTCATGCCGTCCCACTTGAATAGGGGGTGATCCGCGTCCTTCACGACGCCGGTCTCCAACGCGATCAGCGCGTTCGGAATCTTGAAAGTCGAAGCCGGGAGAAAGCCTTTCGCGTGACGCTCGCCGTTCACCACCGTGATGCGGTTCCTGCTCTTCTCCAGCATCACGAAGGTGCCTTCGGTGCCGGCATCGGTGAACGCCTTGCGGAGATCGTCGCGCGCCGTCACCTGCCGCTCGGGCATTTGGGCGAATACGGGCGAAGCGAGAAGGATTGCGAGCGCGATTGCGAAGAATTTCATTGCGGATAATGCCAAGCCCAGGAAGAAGATACTTTCTATCCTACTTCTCGCATTCGGTCTCGGCGACGGCGCAGGATATCCCGCCCGTCTTGCAGCGCCCGACGGCGCGGGTCTGCGACGTCTTCTCGTCTTTCGCGACCGCCCAGCCGGCCCACTGCCCTTTCTTGTCGAGTGCCACGGAAAGACAACCCTTCTTGAAGGATTCCACGATCCTGCATTTGCCCGGCGGCACCTTGTTCTTTGTGGCCGCTTCCCAGCAGGCGGCGAGCGCTTCCTTACGCGCGTCGTCGGCTGCGAGATTGAGCTTGAAGGCGTAGGCGAAGCCTTTCTGAATGCCTTCGTCGGGAATGCCGACGGCAAGCGCACCGTCCGCGCGCGCGGGAGATGCCGCGGCGGCGATCAGCAACAGCACGGAGAAAACTATCTTCTTCATCGCTGCCTTTAGGCTCACCCGTGTCAGCGGTCGCATTCGGTGCTGTGAGTCTTGCAGTTCTTGCCGCCTTCCGCGCATTTCCTGAGCGCTTCAGACGCGGCCTTGTCCGCGTTATCGGCGACGGCCCATCCGGCCCAGCGATCGACCGAGTCGAAGGCAATCGAAATGCAGGCATTGCGGAAGCTTTCCACGATCTTGCATTGGGAAGCGGGCATGCCCCTCTTCGTCGCCTGCTCGATACAGATCCGCATCGCGCGCTCGGACGAATTGTCTCCGCCGATGGCGCGGCCGAAGGCGAAGTTATCCCGCAATCCGCCCTCCGGTATCGCGACCGCAAGCGCTCCCTCGCCGGCAGCGGGGGTGGCGAAGCAGGCTAGCGCCAGCGCGGCGGCGAGGCCGAACTTCTTCATTTCGCGCAGGGAGATCATGACGGGTTCGCCACGGCTTTTTTGTTGAACTGCCAGATGCCGATCGCGATTCCGAGCGCGGTCACGCCGCCGAGCAGGATCGCAAGCGGATTCGGGCCGAGGCGTTCGAAGAACTGCGTGTAGAAGTGAATCGCACCGAACACGGTGCAGACGTTGACGACCCAGCGGCGGTCGTTGCGCATGGCCCAGACCGCGAACGCGATCAGCGCGAGCGCCCAGCCGATCACGAAATAGAGCCGCGGAATGAAGATGATGCTCTCTTTCGTGCGCCCGAGCAGGCTCGAGACCTGCTCCAGCCGGTCGCCCCACAGCGAAGCGATCCAGAACCCGAAGTTCACGAGCAGGATCGAAACGCGCGCCGCCATCAGCGCCAGCCGCTCATAGGCCGCGCCGACGAAAAGCGAGACCTGATAGGCCGCGAGTGCAATCAGGCTGAATACGATGATCGTGAGCGTCGGCTCCTTGATGCCGAGGAAATAGCTCGCGTGGAAGTAGCCGGTGCGCGCGCCGAGCACGGACGAAAGCGCGAGAATGCTGAGCGCCATCAGAAGCCCGCTGCGCGCGACGATGGCGGCAGCAGCAAAGCCGACGGCGCAGCCGAGAAATGCCCAGATCGAACCCTGCGTCATGTAAACGACGCCACCGCCGAGCCCGAGCGCACCGAGGATGACGCAGATATTGCCGAGCACGCCCCACTCGACCGGCGAATAGTGCAGAAGCACCAGACCGAACGCGAGGATGATCGCCCCGAGAAGGATGCCGGTGATCGCGTCGGGCACGATCAAGATCGCACCCAGCGCGACTGCGATCACGCCGAACCCGATCAGGATGTTGAATGCGAGCGAGCCGGTCGACTTCACCGAAAGCCGCTTCAGCTTGTCGGCTTCGGCCTGCGTGATTTCCCCGTCTTCGAGCAGCTGCGAAAGATCGAGAACGACTTTCATGAAATTCCCCCACGATGCCCCGCGGGCTTCATAGCATGCGGACCAGCCCCGGGGTATCGTCCCGGGGACAGTCTACAGCCTTCGGGCTGAAATACGAAAGCGGCTTTTCCGATACGCATCTCGGGCGGATCGGGAAAGCAGGCTAGCGGAGCAGGCTCAGCATCTTCGCAGCCGCCGAGAACTCCGCATGGCGCGCGGCAAGCCGCTGCTGCATTTCCGCGTCCTCGCCCCACTGACTGATATTCCACTGCTCGTCGACATGTGCCGCGTTCCAGGCTTCGTCGCCGGATAGCGCGTCCTCGCCGAGCGCAAGCGCAATCAGCGCCGAGCCGCCGATATTGGTGGCGCTCGCGACCGCCGTCAGCACGAAAGGCCGGGCAAGTCTGCCGGCAGCTTCCCGGACGCAAGCGAGCGCTTCATCCGGCTGGCGCACATGCACGATGCCTTCGGCGAGCGAAAAGCGCGCACCGAGACTAGCCGCCGCCCATGCGAGCACCGGATTCCAGCGCTCGTTCTGAAGCACGACGAGCCCCTCCGGACCTTCGGCGCGGTAGAGCACCAGATCGCTGCCTGCATATTGCACGATCTCGTCGATCACCGGCTGCGGCGCGGACGCGACCGCATCGATTGCAAGATTGGCGAGACGTGTCAGCGGAAGAAGCGCGGGATCGATTGTGTCTTCGATAGCGTTCCATTCCGCTGCAATGGCGGCCGCGAGCTTCTCGTTCGGCAACGTCAGTGCATTGCGCGCAGGCGTCTTCGCCGGCCTGCCGTCGAGCAATATGTCGAAAGTATCTCCGGCAACCCCGACACGCGCTTCCTTGTAAAAACGCTTCGGCAAGACAGCGCGCATCGCAGCCTGCGCCCGGCGCATCGGGTTGTCCGATTCGCTCATTCTTCCGGCGCGTCCAGGATCGGATCGTAGGCTTTCGCATCAAGCCCGAGCAGATTCCACGACTGCTGCATATGCGCGGGCAGCGGCGCGGAAACATCGATCACGCCTTCGCCTTTCGGATGCGGAATGACAAGCCTGCGCGCCAAGAGATGAAGGCGGTTCTGCATACCGCCGGGCAGTTCCCAATTCTCGATCGAGAAATATTTCGGGTCGCCCACGATCGGATTGCCGATATGCGCGGTGTGCGCGCGAAGCTGATGCGTGCGGCCGGTGACGGGTTTCAGCGAAAGCCAGGAGAGTTTCTGCGCAGCCTGGTCGACGACAGCATAGTACGTGACGGCATGGCTCGCCTCGTCTTCGCCGTGCTTCGCGACCCGCATGAGTTCGCCGCCTTCGCCCGCGCCTTTCGCAAGATAGGTCGAGATGCGTCCCTGCCGCGGCTTCGGCACGCCTGCGACCAGCGCCCAGTAGAACTTGCGCGCCGAGCGGGAACGGAACGTCTTTGCAAGCGTCGCGGCGGCGAGCCGCGTCTTCGCAATCAGGAGAACGCCGCAGGTGTCCTTGTCGATGCGGTGCACGAGCCGGGGCTTCTGACCGTCCTTGCCGCGCAATGCCTCCAGCATGCCGTCGATGTGCCGCGTCGTACCCGAACCGCCCTGCACCGCGAGACCGAACGGCTTGTTCAGCACGAGCACCTCGCGGTCTTCATATAATGTGATCGACTTCAGGAAGGCGGCGTCCGATTTCGCATCGCCCATTTGGGAAGGCGGTTTCAGCGGACGTGCGGCGCGCCCCGGCGTGGTCTCTCCTTCGCTCTCCTCCTGCTTGCCGCTTTTTTCGAGCGGCGGCACGCGCACAGCCATGCCCGGCTCGAGCCGCATGCTTGTCTTCGCGCGAGCGCCATCGACGCGAACCTGCCCGGTGCGCAGAAGCTTTTGCAGGTGACCGAATGAAAGATCGGGGAAGTTCGCCTTGAACCAGCGGTCGAGGCGCATCCCCTCTTCGCCGGATTTTACCTTGCGGGTTTGAACAGCCATCACTTCACGCGAACGAACGTACGAGCCAGAGGCCGGCGAAGATCGCCACGAGCGACAACGCAACGGAGGCGACCACGTAGATCGCGGCGAGCATCGCATCGCCGCGCTCGAACAGGAGTGCGAAGTCGAGCGAGAAGGCCGAGAAGGTCGTGAAGCCGCCGAGAATGCCGGTAGTCAGGAACAGCCGGAGCGATTGCGTCGCATAACTGTCGCCGCGGAAGGCGAACCACGCTGCGAGCACGCCGATCAGGAACGAGCCGACGACATTCACCGTAAGCGTGCCCCAGGGAAATTCCATGCCGAGCCAGCGCGCAGCGCCGAGATTGACGCCGTGACGAAGGCCCGCGCCGATGCCGCCGCCTGCGATCACGAGAAGTAGCGCGTACATAATGAGTCGCTCGCCCTTTCGGTTTGGCCGGAACCTATTCCCCGCGAGCGGGGTTAGCAATGCAGGGAACCTTTACACTTTGCAGCGAAACCAGCGCAACATGCGTGCACATCTTCTTGTCCTGACGGCACTATCGTTACTCGCAGCCGGAACCGGCAGCGTAAGCGCGCAGTCTGCGGGCGCCTCCGCGCCGCCGGCGGCAGCCGCTCCTGCGCCTGCGATTTCCTCCGAGCAGGAGGCCAAGATCGTGGAGGCCGTGAAAGCGGCGAATGTCGACCACGCGGCCAAGATGGAAATCACGCTTCGGGTCGGCGCCGAAATCCCGCGCAATCTCCACTTCTACCCCTTCCCGAAGGAAGTGGCCGAAATCGCGCCCGAATACGGCAACTACTTCTACGTGGTCGCGTCCCGGAAGATCGTCGTGATCGACCCTTTGAGCTACAGAATCGTCGCGATTTTGCCAGCTTGAGGGAAAATCATGCCTCCATGGAACCCCGCGTTAAGCGTTTCGCGCTAGCTATCGAAGACGGCGCACCCGCGCACAGGTCACAGGCCATGCGGCACCTCCTCACAACTTTACTTGTTGTCACCGTGTTCTCCTTCGGGATGAGCGCATCCATGGCGCAACAACTGAAGCAGATGGACCCCGGCACGATTCAGGTGCAGCCACCGCCGCAGACCCCGCCGATGCAGATCCAGACGCAGCCGGCGCCGATCCCCAACCTGAATACGTCAAAGAATCCGTACGAGCGGAAGCGACAGGAAATACCGTCGCAACAGAAGTGACGATCACTTCTTCTCGCCGCGCAGCTTCGCCCAGTATTCCATCCGCTTTTTGATTTCGCGCTCGAAGCCGCGTTCGACCGGATGATAGAATTCCTGCCGCCCGAGCTTCTCCGGGAAATAATCCTGTCCTGAGAAGGCTTCCTCGGAATCGTGGTCGTATTCGTAGCCTTCCGAATAGCCTTCTTCTTTCATCAGTTTGGTCGGGGCGTTCAGGATGTGCTTCGGCGGCACCAGCGATCCCGCCTCTTTCGCCGTCCGCATCGCGCCTTTATAGGCGGCGTAGGCCGCATTCGATTTCGGCGCGGTGGCAAGATAGATCACGGCCTGCGCGATCGCGAGTTCACCCTCGGGACTGCCGAGGAAATCGTAGGCATCCTTCGCGGCATTCGCGATGGCGAGCGCCTGCGGATCGGCAAGTCCGATGTCTTCCACCGCCATGCGCACGACCCGCCGCGCGATATAAAGCGGGTTCTCGCCGGCGTCCAACATGCGCGCGAGATAGTAAAGCGCCGCGTCGGCGTCGGAGCCGCGCACGCTCTTATGCAGCGCCGAGATGAGATTGTAGTGCCCGTCCTGCGATTTGTCGTAAATCGGAGCGCGGCGCTGCACGATCTCCTGCAAACGCCTCGAATCGAACACTTCGTCCTTGCGCGCGGCGCGCCAGACTTCTTCGACAAGCGTAAGCGCCGCACGGCCGTCGCCATCGGCCATGCGGACCAGCGTGAGCCGCGCTTCATCGTCGAGCGGAAGTTTTTTGCCTTCGATCTCCTCGGCGCGCGACAGAAGCTCCGCAATCGCCTCTTCGTCGAGCGACTTGAACACGAGCACCCGCGCACGCGACAGCAACGCGGCATTCAGTTCGAAGGAGGGATTTTCCGTGGTGGCGCCGACCAGCGTGATCGTCCCGTCTTCCATCACCGGCAGGAAGGAGTCCTGCTGCGCGCGGTTGAAGCGGTGGATTTCGTCCACAAAGAGAAGCGTGCCCTTCCCCGTTTCGCGGCGGGCGCGGGCGGCCTCGAAAACTTTCTTGAGTTCGGCGACCCCGGAGAAAATCGCGGAGACCTGCTCGAAATGCAGATCGGTTTCTTTTGCGAGCAGCCGCGCGACCGTGGTCTTTCCGGTCCCCGGCGGGCCCCAGAAGATCAACGAGCCGAGCGAGCGCGATTCCAGCATGCGCGAGAGCGCGCCGTCAGGTCCGATCAGCCCCTTCTGCCCGACCACTTCCGAGAGGTTGCGCGGACGCAGCTTGTCCGCGAGCGGGCGCGGCGCGTCGTCGGCAAATCCCGCCGCCTCGAACAGGTTCGCAGACGTCTGCGATCCGCGCCGCGCGTTCATCCGCGGATGACGGTGCTGCGCTTCTGCCCGCCCCGGACATAAGTGATCCGCCACTCGCGGCTGGCCTGTGCCGCCGCGCGCTCGAGATCGGCTGTGGTTTCGATCCGGATGCCGTTCACTTCAAGAATTACATCGCCGAGACGCAGGCCCACGCGCTGCGCGGTCGAACCCTCTGAGATATTCACGACGACCACGCCTTCCGCGGTTGCCGGATCGGCGCGAAGCCGCTTCGCAATTTCCGCCGTGAAGTTCGAAACCCGCGCGCCTTCGAAGGGCGAGCGCGCCGTAATCTGTGTCTCGTCGGCCTGCCGCTCCGGCGCCGCTTCGAGCTTGACGTTGAGCGTC
>JAGXQU010000048.1 GCA_018335895.1 Hyphomicrobiales bacterium
CGAGCCGTATCACGGCGGACGCATTTTCGAACTCATTTTTTTCGGCTCGCGGGAGCGTGGAAGAACGGCTGCGCACCGCGTTGCATGCCGCAAATCAGGCGATCGCCGAGGCGCAGGCGAGCGAGCCGGGTCTGAAGGATATGGGCGCAACGCTGGTCGCGGGATTTGTCGAGGGCGAGAGCATGGCTTTCGCAAGCATCGGAGATTCCCTGATCCTGCGTTATCGCGAAGGCGAACTGCACCGTGTGAATCTCGATCACTCTTATATGGAGATCGTGGACCGCGAGGCGCTCGGCTCGGACGATCCGAACCTGTGGCGCGATGCGATGAAGCGGGCAGGCAGGGACTCCATCACGATCGCGGTCTTGGGGCGGGCGCTCGAGGATTTCGGTCACGCACCGCAGATCGAAAGCCGTCAGGTGCAGCCCGGCGATCTGCTGATCTTCGCGAGCGACGGCATCGAGACGCTCTCGATGGTGCAGATCCAGAATTTCGTGCGGACCCTGCTGCCGCAGGGTATAGCTGCGGTCGCAGACGGTCTGATCGGGGCGGTCGGCGGCATCGGCGCAAACCGCAATTATCAGGATAACGCGACGCTGATCGTGGTGCAGGCGAGCGAGGCATAAGCTTCACCGGCGCTTGCGCATATGCTTGGCGTACGCCACTGTCATAGGATGAGACTTCTCTCTAGCACTCTGGTTGCTGCGAGAATTGGTCTGGCAGTGTTTGCTTCCGGTACGGCAACCGTGGCAATAGCGGAAACCGTGCCGCGCTATCTGCTGGAGGCATGGCCGAAGACCGATTTTCAGAAACGGTCGATTTCGCTACAGGAGATCAAGTCCGGCGGCCCCGGCAAGGACGGGATTCCCGCCATCGATCAACCGAAGTTTGAATCGGTGGCAACCGATCGCGCGAGCGGCTGGATCAAGTCGCTTTCGGATAACGAGCCGGTGATCACGGTAGTTGTGAACGGCGATGCGCGCGCATATCCGATCCGTATATTGATCTGGCATGAGATCGTGAATGATACGGTAGGCGGAATTCCGCTCTCGGTTACATACTGTCCGCTTTGCAACTCATCGCTTGTTTTTGATCGCCGTATCGGCTCCCAAGTGCTCGACTTCGGAACCACGGGTTTGCTGCGAAAGTCGGATCTGGTCATGTACGACCGGCAGACCGAAAGCTGGTGGCAGCAGTTCACCGGTGAGGCAATTCTGGGGCAGTATAACGGAGCGAAACTCAAGTTCTTGCCATCGCGGATTGAGTCGGTTGCACACTTCTTTGAGCGTTATCCGGCGGGCCGAGTTCTCGTTCCGGAGGATCCTCAATTTCGCAATTACGGTACGAATCCATATTTGAAGTATGACGAGGCCGGCACATGGCCGTTTTTGTTTGACGGCGATCCGCCGCCCGGCGTCGATGCCATGGAGCGGGTAATTGCGGTCGAGATCGAGGACGGGAAGTATGCCGCTTGGACGCTTACCGCGCTCCGAAATACGGGAGAGATTCGTTCGGGCGATCTCGTATTGCGATGGACGCCCGGGATGCGGTCTCCGCTCGACACCCGGGAAATTGCCAGCGGGCGGGACGTGGGCAACGTAACCGTACAGCGGACGACGAAGGATGGAATGATCGATGTCGCTTTCGATCTGCCGTTTGCCTTCGCATTTCATGCTTTTCGGCCTGGCAGCCCTATTCATTCATCCCCCTAGTTCGACCCCTGCGTCTTGCCGAAGCGTACAGCCCTCGCTACATAGCCGCCGAACTCCCCCGAATTCGAGCACGGAGCGCGGTCGCGCATGGCGTCCTGGCAATATGTCTATCAGATGATCGGGCTGTCGAAGGCCTACCCCGGCGGGAAAAAGGTCCTCGACAACGTCCATCTCTCGTTCTTTCCGACCGCGAAGATCGGTGTGCTCGGCGTCAACGGCGCCGGCAAGTCCACGCTTATGCGGATCATGGCGGGCACCGACAAGGATTTCACGGGTGAAGCCTTCGCCGCCGAAGGCGCGAAGGTCGGCTACCTGCCGCAGGAGCCGCAGCTCGATCCCTCGAAGAACGTCCGGCAGAACGTGATGATCGGCGTCGCACACAAGCAGGCGCTGCTCGACCGCTACAACGAACTCGCCGCCAACTATTCCGACGAAACCGCCGACGAAATGGCGAAACTCCAGGACGAGATCGAGGCGAAGAACCTCTGGGATCTCGACGCGCAGGTCGATCTTGCGATGGATGCGCTGCGCTGTCCGGACGACAACGCCGATGTGAACAGTCTCTCGGGCGGCGAGAAGCGTCGCGTCGCGCTTTGCCAATTGCTGCTCTCCGAGCCCGATATCCTGCTGCTCGACGAACCGACCAACCATCTCGACGCGGAAACCGTGAGCTGGCTCGAGGCATATTTGCGCAATTTCATGGGCGCGGTGCTGATCGTCACCCATGACCGCTACTTCCTCGACAACGTCACCGGCTGGATTCTCGAACTCGATCGCGGCCGCGGCATACCCTACGAGGGCAACTATTCCTCTTGGCTGGTGCAGAAGCAGAAGCGTCTCGAGCAGGAAGGCCGCGAAGAAGAAGCGCGCCAGCGCGCGATCGAGCGCGAGCGCGAATGGATTCAGTCTTCGCCCAAGGCGCGTCAGGCCAAGAGCAAGGCACGCTTCCAGCGCTACGACGAGCTTGTGGCGAAGCAGAACGACAAGGCCCCGCAGACCGCGCAAATCATCATTCCCGTTTCCGAGCGCCTCGGCCAGAACGTGGTGGATGCAGAAAACCTGACCAAAGGCTTCGGCGATCAGCTCCTGATCGAGAACCTGAACTTCAAGCTTCCGCCGGGCGGTATCGTCGGCGTCATCGGGCCGAACGGCGCGGGCAAGACCACGCTGTTTCGCATGATCACCGGCGCGGAAAAGCCGGACAGCGGCGAACTCAGGATCGGCGACAGCGTGAAGCTCGGCTATGTCGATCAGAGCCGCGACTCGCTCGACGGCAACAAGAACGTCTGGGAGGAAATCTCGGGCGGCGACGAGATCATCAAGCTCGGCGCGAAAGAAATGCACAGCCGCGCCTATGTTTCGGCGTTCAATTTCAAGGGCGGCGACCAGCAGAAAAAGGTCGGCTCGCTTTCGGGCGGCGAGCGCAACCGCGTGCATCTGGCCAAGATGCTGCGCTCGCACGCAAACGTTTTGCTGCTCGACGAACCGACCAACGATCTCGATGTCGATACGCTGCGCGCGCTCGAAGAGGCGATCGAGAATTTCGCAGGCTGCGCCGTCATCATCAGCCACGACCGCTTCTTCCTCGATCGTATCGCGACCCACATCCTCGCCTTCGAAGGCGACAGCCATGTCGAATGGTTCGAGGGCAACTTTCAGGACTACGAGGCGGACAAGAAGCGCCGTCTCGGTGCGGCGGCGGAAATCCCGCACCGGATCAAGTACAAGAAGTTCACGCGTTAAGAAAAAGCCCCGGAGTTTTCCGGGGCTTTTTTTCCTATTTCGCTTTCGGTGGCGCCGTGTCGGCGAAGCTCGGACGCGATTTTTGCTTTTCATAATAGGCGAGAAGGGAAGGTGCTTTTGCCATGGCTTCCTTGCCTTCCGGTGTCGCGCGCGACTGGCCGATGATCGGCAATACATACATATCGGCAAGGCCGAAAGTTTCGCCGCTGAGGTAGCCGGTCTTTTCGACCGCCTTACCCAGAACCTGCATCTGATACTCAACCTTTCCCTTCACGCGGTCGATGATGTCGCGATCAGGCGAGCGGTCCGGTTTGCGCGAGAAGAAATAGGCGTGAACCAGTTCGCGCATGATGGCGCGGTCGACCGAGGTTGCAACGTAGGAAATCCACTGCTCGGCCTGTGCGGCGGCCCAGGGATCGCGCGGTGTCAGCGGCGGTCCATCGAAAGCTTCGTCGATGTAACGCGTAATCGCACGGGACTCGAACAGCGTCCGGTCGCCATGGCGCATGCCGGGAATCATCCCGCCCGGATGGATTGCTTTGGCTTGCTCGCTGCGCGGCAAGATATCGACGAGTGCGTACTCGACGCCTTTCTCGCGCGCGGCCATACGGGCCGTTCTGACGAAGTTCGAAAATGGGCTGCCGATAATTTCCAGTTTACTCATGTCTCCCCCGTTACTTTTTCTACTTCCGCTCTGCGAAATTCGTCTTGACGACCTGACGCAGCAGTTTGGATAGCGCAATTGCGTTGTCGAGTCCGATTGCATTCTCGAACTTGGTCTGTGCGTCGCCCCAGCTATCCATCGCTTTCAGTGCAATCGATGAGCCCTTTTTGGTCAGTACAAGCTTTTTGGTACGGCGGTCTTCCTTATCGGCTTGGATTGCGATGTAGCCGTCGCGCTGTAACGGCCTGAGATTCCGACCGAGAGTCGTGCGGTCGAGCACCATGATATCCGCGAGTTCGTTGATCGACTTCGGACCGACGTAGCTCAGCGTAGTCAGCACAGAGAGCTGCGAGATGCGCAGGCCGCTGGTTGCGAGCGCCTTGTCGAAATGCTGGGTCGCGACCCGTGCCGCCTGCCGCAGGATGGTGCAGGCGCACCGGTGGATATCTGTGCGTTTCGCCATTCGCTTCCCGTCTGGACAAATGCGTATATGCGCGCATAATGGGCGTATATACGCCTAAGTCAATAGCCGGGGATTGCCATGGACACGCAGACCGCTTCAGCCGCGCGCACGAGAACGTTCAGTTGGAAGGATCCGAAAGAGAGCGCAGGGCTCGTGCTGGCGATGCCTGGGCTCGAATTCCTGCGCAAGATCCGCGACGGCGGGATCCCGAACCCGCCGATCACCGATGCGCTCGATTACGAACTCACGGTGGTCGAGCCCGGTTTCGTCGTCTTCGAAATCGAGCCGAAGGAGTTTCACTACAATCCGATCGGCACGGTGCATGGCGGGGTGGCGCTGACGCTGATGGATTCCGCGATGAGCTGCGCGGTGCAGACCATGTTGCCCGCAGGCACCGGATACACGACGCTCGAGCTGAAACTGAACTTCGTGCGCGGGATCACCGCAAAGACCGGCAGGATGCGTGCCGAAGGCAAGATCGTTCATGCCGGCGCGCGAACCGCGATCGCGGAAGGGCGTTTCGTCGACCGGGACGGAAAGCTTTACGCTCACGCCACGACGACATGCTTCATTCTTCAGCCGGAAAAGAAATAGCGGCGGCTTTTACGGGCGGAACGCGGGCTGCGCCGCAAACTGGATAGTGGGCTGCGTCGACGCCCAGGAGATCGCGCCGGAGAGCGCCTCCGCCCAGCAGGCGTAACTCCAGTCGTTCATGTGAAAGAGGTCCTGCGAGAGAAACGTCTCGAAGGGAATGTGGCGGCTCTCTTTCCACTCTTTCATCTGCCCCCAGCGATGGAAAACCGGGACGCCTTCCTCGCGCGCGATCGAGCGGATCAGTTCGACCATAGGCTCGGCGTCGGGATCCTTGAGCACTTTAGGCGCGTATTGCGGATCGATCAGCACGACATCGGCGCCGATCGCGCGCAGCCGGCGCAGGCCGTCGCGCATGACGTCGCCTTCTTTCGAGATGCCGTCGGAGTTGAGGAGCGCATTGGTGCCGACCTGCCAGAGCACGAGATCGGGCTGGGCCGACTTCACGTCTTCCTCGAAGCGGTCCAGCATCTGGCGATCGACTGCGCCGCTCATGCCGCGGTTGATGATGTGGAATTCGACGCCGGGGAAGCGGGCAGTGAGGTGCTTATAAAGCTGGTTCGGATAGTTGCGCTCGGCGGAAGTCGCGCCCACGCCCGCGGTCGAAGACGAGCCCATCGCGACGATCGTCACGGGTTCGCGCTTCGCGATGCGCGTGGCGACATGCGGCAGCGAACCCGAAAGGCGCAGATGTTCAGAGCTCGGCGCGCAGGCCGGCTTTGCAGGAGTTTCAGCCCGGGCGGCAGGCGCGAGGCACAGCAATAGGCCCGCGGCAATCAGGAGTTTGCGAGACTTCATTGCGTTGCCTTCGCCAACTCCGAGAAAGATGCGGCGCGCGAGACAAATTCAGCGAGCAGCCGTCCGAGGCAGCGATGGACCGCCTCGAAAGTGCCGTCGCTCTTCAGCGCCGTAAAGTCGAAGGCTTCGTTCTCGCTCCAGTGGCGCATGATGTCGTAGCGGTTGAAAAGCGCGACGTCTGCGTAGGACGCGACACGGCGAATGCGATCGTTCAACGCGCCTGCATTCGACACGAAGGAGAGACGCGGGTTGAACTGCGGGTTCACGAAAATGATGTCCGCGCCGCCGGCATTGATGATCTCGACCGCCCGCTCCAGCTTGCGCTCGTATTTGTCGGGGTCGATGCCGCCGATCGCCTCTACCGTCCCGGTTTGCAGGACCACGAGGTCGGGTTTGTACTTCTCGAGTACGCCGGGAAGCGCCGCCAGAATGTGCTTGATGGTCTTGCGCGGCTCGGCGTGAACGCCGATGTGGAATTCGTAGTTCGGCAGACGCTCCTTCAGCGCGCTTTCCAGAAACTGAGGATAGGCGCGAAGCTTTTCGCCCCCGCGCGTCTGCGAGGGCAGGCTGGAGACGATCAGAATGTTGAGGGACTTGTTGGCGCGCAGATGAAGCGCAGCCTTGGCGGCCTTGTGATACGGCTGGACATAAGCGTCCGGCGCCTCGCAGCGGTGATCCTGCGCGGCAGTCATTCCACTCATGAACAGAAGTGGCAGTAACGCCGCTCCCATTGCCTTGGCCCGCATATGGGACCCCCTAGAACACGCCTTCCCACACTCACTTATACTTTAGTCTAAGTCGCCGGGTTCTTTTGTGCCCGGCTTTGTAGCTTCTTATACCACGTCATGATGCCGGCAAGGGCAATCATGGTCAGGATGCCCCCAAGGCTGACGAATACCTGAAACGGTATCCTACTCGACACTTCGATCATCAGAATATGGGCGGTGAACGACAAAAACACCCCCAAACAGAAGATCTCGAGCGAATGCTCGCCGCAGATGATTAACGGCCGCGCCCAAGTGTCGCGCAAAAAGCGGGCATTGGCCGGTACGAAACGGACCACGATCGCGGTCAGCATGAGAAAGTGGATCAGCCGCAGCGGACTCAGGTGAGTCTTGTCCAGCGGGAAGATCAGCAGCCAATCCGGCCACCTCAAGTTCAGCGAGAAAATCACGGACAGGTTGGTAACGAGTTGCAGCCCGCCCGCGAGCGCCAGGTACAGGCCGGCAACAATCAGGAAAGCGGTCGAGCGGAGAATGCCGTCGATCTGGTGGACGCAGCCGATCCCGCACCATGCGCCGATCACGAATAGGAATTGCCAGGCATAGGGACTGAAGAACCAGACCTTGTCCTGCGGGTAGCCCGGAAGATTCCAGCTCTGCGTGTAGGCGGCGAGCCAGAACAGAAACGAAAGCCCAAGCGTGAGGTTCGGGGCGCGCAACAGCATCCACAGGATCAGCGGAAAGAACGCCATCAGCACGATATAGAGCGGCAGCACGTCCACATTCGCCGGCAGGAAGCGCAGCAGCAGCGCCTCGACGATCACGATCTCGGGCCGCTGGAGGAAATGCATAAGGTTCATTTCCTCGATGTAGAGCGGGTTTTCGAAGCGCGCGGCGACCCACGAAATCTGCGCGAGGTAGATCACGAAGAGAAAGACGAAAGCGACGTAGATCTGCCAGACGCGCTTGAGAATTCGCATGCTCGCGACGGTCGGGCCGCGCTCGATCATCACGCGGCCATAGACGAAGGCGGCGGTGTAGCCGGAGATGAAGACGAACATCTCGGCTGCATCCGAGAATCCGAAATTCCGCGTCGTGAACCAGCCGACGAAGTTCGACGGGATGTGGTTCAGAAAGATCAGCCAGAGCGCGAGGCCGCGAAAAAAATCGAGCCGGAGGTCGCGCTCCTTCGGAGGGAGGGAAACCGCAGCTTGGGGAATCGAAAGGGTGGCGGCGAGGCTCATCGGGGGCAATCTAGAAGAGTGGCCGTAGCCTGAAAATACAGGCCTAGTAGACAGTTACGCGGTTATGACCCGGGCGTCTTGCGCGACCCTGTTTAATCACATAAAGATATCCTTATATGGTGGGCGATGGGCTTTTGCCCATGCCCGTAGGAATTTGTCTGTGGTTCGAAGGAAAGCTCCGTCCGGTTTCGAAGCCTTGCTCGGTGGCCTAAAGGCGGCCGCGGAGGATACGCGCCTGCGCCTGCTGGCGCTGCTCGACCAGGCGGAACTGACCGTCTCCGATCTCACCGACATTCTCGGGCAATCGCAGCCGCGCATCTCGCGCCATCTGCGGCTGCTTGCCGAGGCCGGCATCGTCGAGCGCTTTCGCGAAGCGTCCTGGGCATTCTATCGCCGGGCTCCCGAAGGCGCCGGGGCGCCGCTTGCCGATGCGATCCTTGCGCTGGCCGATCCGTCCGATCCGATCTTCGAGCGCGACCGCGAACGGCTCGCGCAGGTGCGCGCCAGCCGTCAGCAGGCGGCGCAGAGTTATTTTCGCAAGCATGCGGCCCGCTGGGACGAGTTGCGCAAGCTGCATGTTTCCGATGTCGCGGTGGAAGCCGCGGTGCGCGAGGCGCTCGCGGGAAAACCCATCGACGCGCTTCTCGATCTCGGCACCGGAACCGGCCGCATTCTCGAATTGTTCGGCGCGGAGATTTCCCGCGGCGTCGGCATCGACCTCAATCCGGAGATGCTGCAGTTCGCCCGCGCCAATCTCGACAAGGCAGGCCTGAAGAACTGCTCGGTGCGGCAAGGCGATCTCTACAACCTCCCGTTCCCGCGCGACTCCTTTGATGCAATTGTGATGCATCAGGTGCTGCATTATCTCGACGACGGCGCGCGCGCGCTTCGCGAGGCTGCGCGCGTGCTGCGCCCGTCCGGCCGTCTCGTGGTCGTCGATTTCGCGCCGCATAAGCTCGAATTCCTGCGCGACGAGCACGCGCATCGCCGTCTCGGCTTCGCGCCGGACGTGGTCGAACAATGGCTCAACGACGCCGGCCTCGATTTCGACCGGCACCGGGCGCTCGCGCCCGAGAAGAAGAGCGACAGCGCACTGACGGTTTCGGTCTGGGTCGCCCGCGACCCGCGCATCCAGCTTGCGGGAGAGGGAAGGGAAGTTGCGTGATGGGTAGCGATATTCAGGTCTCGTTCGAGTTCTTCCCGCCGAAGACCGCGGAGATGGAAAAGACGCTGTGGGCTTCGATCGCACGGCTTGCGCCGCTGAAGCCGCGCTTCGTATCCGTCACTTACGGTGCGGGCGGCTCCACGCGCGAACGCACGCACGGCACGATCGCCCGTATGCTGCGCGAGACGTCGCTCACGCCGGCGGCACATCTCACCTGCGTCGGCGCGACCAAAGCCGAGACCGACGAAGTCGTGCAAGGCTACTGGAACGAGGGCGTGCGCCACATCGTGGCGCTGCGCGGCGATCCTGTGACAGGTGCAGGCACGAAGTACGAGCCGCATCCCGGCGGCTATGAAGGCAGCCCCGAACTGATCGCGGGAATCAGGAAGATCGGCAATTTCGAAATTTCGGTTTCGGCCTATCCCGAGAAGCATCCGGACAGCGCGAGCGTGGACGCCGAGATCGATCTCCTGAAGCGCAAGGTCGATGCAGGCGCGACCCGTGCGATCACGCAGTTCTTCTTCGGGAACGATCTTTATTTCCGCTATCTCGATCGCGTGCGTTCGAAGGGCATCGATATTCCGATCGTGCCGGGCATTCTTCCGGTGCTTAATTTTGCGCAGGTGAAGAAATTCGCCGAGCCATGCGGCACGCATGTACCGCAAGCGCTCGCCGAGCGCTTCGCCGGTCTTGAGAACGATGCCGAGACGCGCAAATTAGTTGCCGCAACCGTCGCCGCAGAGCAGGTCAACGATCTCCGCCAGCGCGGCGTGAACGAGTTTCACTTCTACACGTTGAACCGTTCGGAACTCGTCTTCGCAATCTGTCATCTGCTCGGCATTCGCCCGGAAGCGGGCGCCGCTGCCGCGTAATTGGAATCATGTAAATGAGTGAAGTGAAGTTGCAGATGTCGGCGGCCGAGAAAGAGCTTCGCGCGCTCGCGAAGGAGCGCATTCTTGTGCTCGACGGCGCCTGGGGCACGATGATCCAGGCGCTCAATCTCGACGAGGCAGGCTATCGCGGCGCGCGGTTCGACGCATGGAATCGCGAGGTGCGCGGCAACAACGACATTCTGAACCTCTCGAAGCCCGACGCGATACGCGAAATTTCGCTCAAATATTTCCGCGCGGGCGCGGATATCTGCTCGACCAACACGTTCTCCTCCACCCGCATCGCGCAGGCCGATTACGGCATGGAAGAGTTCGTTTACGATCTCAACTTCGAGGCGGCGAGGCTTGCGAAGGAAGCGGCGGCGATCGTCGAGAAGGAAGACGGCCGCAGGCGCTATGTCGCGGGCGCTTTAGGCCCGACCAACCGGACCGCTTCGATTTCGCCCGACGTTTCCAATCCCGGTTTTCGTGCGACGTCGTTCGACGAACTTGCAGGCGCTTACTACGAGCAGACCAAGGCGCTCGTCGAAGGCGGGGCGGATATCGTCCTCGTCGAAACGATCTTCGATACGCTGAACGCCAAGGCCGCGATCTTCGCGATCGAGAAACTGTTCAGCGAGCGCGGCGAGCGGTTGCCGGTCATGATCTCCGGCACGATTACCGATCGTTCGGGCCGCACGCTTTCCGGCCAGACGCCGACCGCGTTCTGGAATTCGATCTCGCATGCGCGGCCGTTCTCGGTGGGTCTCAATTGCGCGCTCGGCGCCAAGGAAATGCGCGCGCATATCGCGGAAATTTCCAAGGTCGCAGATACGCTCGTCTGCGCCTATCCGAACGCGGGTCTGCCGAACGAATTCGGTCTCTACGACGAGAGCCCGGAATTCATGGCCGGGATGCTCGAGGAATTTGCGAGCGCCGGTCTCGTCAACATCGTTGGCGGCTGCTGCGGCACCACGCCGGAGCATATTCAGGCGATCTGCACGGTCACTGCGAACAAGAAGCCACGCGCCATTCCCGAATTGCCCGCGCGTCTTCGTCTGTCGGGTCTCGAGCCGTTCGAGCTGACGCCGGAGATTCCGTTCGTGAACGTCGGCGAACGCACCAACGTCACGGGCTCGGCAAAATTCCGCAAGCTCGTCACGGACGGAAAATACGACGAAGCGTTGGCGGTCGCGCGCGAGCAGGTCGAAAACGGCGCGCAGGTCATCGACGTCAACATGGACGAAGGCCTGCTCGATTCCGAGAAAGCGATGGTGACGTTTCTCAATCTCATCGCATCGGAGCCGGATATCGCCAAAGTGCCGGTCATGGTCGATAGCTCGAAGTGGTCGGTGATCGAGGCGGGTCTGAAATGCGTGCAGGGCAAGGGCATCGTCAATTCGATCTCGATGAAGGAAGGCGAAGACGCCTTCCGCCATCACGCGCATCTCGTGCGCCGCTATGGCGCGGCGGTCGTAGTGATGGCATTCGACGAGCAGGGCCAGGCCGATACCGTCGAGCGCAAGGTCGATATCTGCGCGCGGGCCTACAAGATTCTTGTCGAGGAAGTCGGCTTCCCGCCGGAAGACATCATTTTCGATCCCAACATATTCGCGGTTGCGACCGGCATCGAGGAACACGCGGGTTATGGCGTTGCGTTCATCGAGGCGACGCAGATTATCCGCCAGAAACTGCCACATGCGCATATCTCTGGCGGCGTCTCGAACCTTTCGTTCTCGTTCCGCGGCAACGAGCCGGTGCGGCAGGCCATGCACGCGGTGTTCCTGTATCACGCCATCAAGGCCGGCATGGACATGGGCATCGTCAACGCGGGGCAGCTCGCGATCTATGACGATCTTCCCGCGGAGTTGCGCGAGGCCTGCGAAGACGTGGTGCTGAACCGGCGCCCGGATTCAACCGAGCGGCTCTTGGCGCTCGCGGAAAAATACAAAGGCGCAGGTGCCGAAAAGAAGGAAGTCGATCTCGAATGGCGCTCGCGCCCGGTCGAGAAGCGCATCGAACACGCGCTCGTCAACGGGATCACCGAATTCATCGAGGCCGACACCGAAGAAGCGCGTAAGAATGCGGAAAAGCCGCTGCACGTGATCGAAGGCCCGCTGATGTCGGGCATGAACGTGGTCGGCGACCTGTTCGGCGCAGGCAAGATGTTCCTGCCGCAGGTCGTCAAGTCTGCGCGCGTCATGAAGCAGGCGGTCGCCTATCTCTTTCCGTTCATGGAAGAGGAGCGCAAGCGCTCCGGCGAAGCGGCGAAGACCAACGGCAAAATCCTGCTCGCGACCGTGAAAGGCGACGTGCACGACATCGGCAAGAACATCGTCGGCGTTGTACTTCAGTGCAACAACTACGAGATCGTCGATCTCGGCGTCATGGTGCCCGCCGCGAAAATTCTCGAGACCGCGAAGAAGGAAAACTGCAACATCATCGGGCTATCGGGACTGATCACGCCATCGCTCGACGAGATGTGCCATGTTGCGAGCGAACTCGAGCGCGAAGGTTTCGACCTGCCGTTGCTTATCGGCGGCGCCACCACGAGCCGCGTGCATACGGCGGTGAAGATTTCCCCGAACTATCGCCGCAGCCAGGCCGTGCACGTGCTCGACGCGAGCCGCGCGGTCGGCGTGGTGTCAAAGCTCATCAATCCCGACACGCGCGTGGTCGAACTGGCCGCCGTTCGCAAGGAGTACGAGAAGGTTGCCGAGGCGCACGCGCGCGGCAACCAGAATACACAGCGCATTTCGATCGAAACCGCGCGCAAGAACAAGTTGAAGCTGGAGTTTGACGGCGGGCAGACCCATAAGCCCGCTTTCCTCGGCACCAAGGAATTCGTGCAATACGATCTCGCGGAACTCGTTCCGCTGATCGACTGGACGCCGTTCTTCCAGTCATGGGAACTGACCGGACGGTTCCCGGCCATCCTTGACGATCCGAAACAGGGCGAAGCTGCGCGCGCACTCTATAAAGATGCGCTCGCGCTGCTCGATCGGATCGTAAAGGAGAAGTGGTTCGAAGCGCGTTCGGTGATCGGTTTCTGGCCTGCGAATGCGGTCGGCGACGACATCGCCGTCTACAAAGACGACACCCGCAAAGAGCAGATCGCGACATTCCATACGCTGCGTCAACAGATGGTGCGCCGCGACGACAAGCGGCCGAACATCGCGCTTTCCGATTTTGTCGCGCCGGCGGAAACGAAAGTACCCGATTACATCGGCGGCTTTGTCGTCACCACCGGAATTGGCGAAGACGAGAGGGCCGACGATTTCAAGAAGAAGAACGACGACTATTCGGCAATCCTCGTGAAAGCGCTCGCCGACCGTCTTGCGGAAGCCTTTGCCGAACGCATGCATCAGCGCGTGCGCAAGGAATTCTGGGCCTACGATCCGGATGAGGCGCTGACCAGCGAAGATCTCATTCTCGAAAAATATCGCGGCATCCGTCCCGCGCCGGGCTATCCCGCGCAGCCGGATCACACCGAGAAGGCGACTTTGTTCAAGCTCCTCGATGCAACCAAGGCGACGAGCGTGCAGCTCACCGAGTCGTACGCGATGTGGCCGGGGGCTGCCGTATCGGGTCTCTATTTCTCGCACCCGGAGAGCGCCTATTTCGGCGTCGGCCGGATCGACCGCGATCAGGTCGAGGACTATGCCGTGCGCAAGGGCTGGACCGTGCAGGAAACGGAGCGCTGGCTCGCGCCGCTCCTCTCTTACGATCCGGCGAAGATTCCCAGAGAAGCCGCCGAATAATCCCTGCCAAGGTTTTTCTTCAGCCGTAGTTATCGCTAACCGCTTATGGCTCGGGCCATGCGCGGGCGGCTTTGCATCTTCTGTTTTCTTCTATGTGCATTTCCTGCGAATGCGGCGGAAGAATTTGCCGCCAGCTTCCGCCTGCGCGGCGGGTATGATTCCAACCCGCTACTTGCCCCAGGAGGGAAGGGTTCGGCACTGATTGCCTGGGAAGCGGGCGTTGCCTATGGCCGGGATCACGGTGACTGGATCACAGGCGCGACCGGAGAAGCGTCGCTCACGCGCTATCAGAAGCAGGAGTTCGAGCCGGTGCAGAGCTATCGGCTTCGCCTGCGGCTCGCCAACAAGAACCGCAGCGACATCGCTATCGACGCGACCACCACGCTCGCCCGGGCGTCCAATTGCGACATGCGAAGCGAGTTCGTGAACCAGCGCGTGCATCTGCAACGGGCAGACGGGGACTTGCTCCCTTTCGTGGCGGGCGATCTGCGGCTCGCATCGCTGAACGAACTCAATATCCTGCTCGGAGATTTCCTGCCGCAGCCGATGCGCTATCTGCGCGGAACGATCACGCCGGGCATCGCCTACGTGAAAGACAAAAGCGAGGCGGGTATCTCCATCGCCTTTTCGAAGACAAAGTATGACGAAGCGCTCGACGTGTTCGGGTTTCGGCGGGACAACGATCGCCTGCAGACGGCTGCCTATGCAAAATACGGCGGAGACGATCTCGCGCTCTCCGGGGCTCTCTCTTTCCTGCGCATCCCGTCACAGGACGAGTTCTTCACGGACGTGAATGCGATGCTGTTCGACGTTTCGTTCGCCGCGAAACTCGAGTCATGGAATGCCGAGGTCTCGTTCGCGCGCACGGCAGAGGATACGACGTTTCCGGTATCGCCGGTCACGATCAACACGGCCTTGCAGGCGAAGATATCCCGGGATCTGAACGGCAAAACGACGGCAGGAATCTTCGGACGCATGCTTCAGCGCAAATACTGGGATGCGCCGCTGTTCTCGCGCACCCGTGTTGCCGGCATTGAAGTCTCGCACGAGGTCTTCGAGGACGTGCGGATCGCGGGCGAGTTCGCTTTCGCAAGATCGCTTTTGATCTCCGGTGCGGAAGCCGAAGGGGTGATCGCGACGCTCGCACTCACCAAGCGCTTCGGCGAAGGCGGAAAGAAAAAAGAAATAGGTGCGGGCGGAGCCGGGATAGGCACCGCCCGCCGAAACGCCAGCGATCGGCGTTTCGCTTTCTGCCGGATGCGGGGAGGGACTTGGTGCTTCCGGCAGCCTTCAGCGGCTCGCGGGGATTAGCGGCCGCCGAGGACGGTGCCGAGAATGCCGCCGCGTCCGGTCGTGACATTCGCGTTCACGTTGAGGCCGTTGTGGCCCTTCAGCGTGCCGAGAACGGCGCCGAGAACGCCGCCCTTGCCGGTTACGACGTTCACGTTGGCGTTGACGCTCTGGGACTTGCCGCCCCCCTTGCCGCCAGCGGCGGCGGGAGAGATGGCGATCATCAGAGCGGCGGCCGTGCAGAGAAGGCTACGTTTCATCCTGTGTACTCCTACTAAACGCGTAAGTTGCGTTTTGTGATTCCGCATCCTCAAGTAGAGTACGTGGGATTTAATCAATGTCACTTAAAAGTGTAGCTGATAGTAAATTCCCCAAATGGTTGCATTAACTCTCAAACGGAAAGCGCCGGAAAGCTTCCGCTTCCCGGCGCTTGTCGATTTGTGAAATCGAAATCTGGGTCAGAACATCCCCAGGAGGATCGCCCCGATAAAGGCGAACGAAGCGAGGATGGCCAGTACGTCAATCCGGCGGGTGAGAAGCATGGTTCAGTCTCCCCTTTGGTTGCGTTGAACCCGAGGCTGCCAGCCTACGGGTCCGGGGGAAAGCGGAAATATCCGCCGTATGCCCCGGTCCGCTGCACAACGCTTGATCGGACTAGGTTGTTCCTAGGAAATTGCCTGTGAAAAAGGTAATTTGATACCGACGTTTTTCGTCAACTTGTAATGGCGAAGGCCCGGCGGTCGTCCCGCCGGGCCTCCTCAGACTTGATATCAGCCGGCCTGTAAGCCGGGTTCTGTATGGCGGGGTTGCCCCCGCGTGGCAGCCATTCCTCTGGGACGCCTGTTACCAGACGCCTCAAGCAGCCAACCCGGATGACTGGTCCGAAGAGAACCGGCTCGTTCCGCTTGCGCAAGAATGGGCCGCGTCATCCCTATTTGGCTTTGCTCCCGGTGGGGTTTGCCGTGCCGCTCCTGTCGCCAGGAACGCGGTGCGCTCTTACCGCACCTTTTCACCCTTACCCGATCCGAAGATCCGGCGGTTTGTTCTCTGTGGCACTTTCCCTGGGGTCGCCCCCGCCGGACGTTATCCGGCACCGTATCTTCGTGGAGCCCGGACTTTCCTCGACGATCGCTCGCCGCGGCTGCCCGGCCGACTGACAGCATACAGATGAGGACGTGGGTGGCCGCCGTCAAGAAAAATGGCGCGGGCCACAGGAGCCGCGCCGTTTCATCGTAAATCGTTTTTGAGTTCAGTTGGCAGAGGCCATGTGCGCGTTGACCTTCGCGCAGTAGGCACGGGACGCGGCGGTCTCCTGCTTGGCCATGTGCCCGGCCTGATAACGCAACACCGCGCCGCAGGGCGTGGCGCCGCCGAGCTTCCATGCTCTTGCGAGATATTTCATGCCCCACTTCAAATTTGTATCGGGGTCGTAGAGCTCTTCGCGCGTTCCGGTGAAGCCGATGCCGCGCGCAGTCTCGTACTTGATCTGCATGAGGCCGACTTCTTTCTGGCGGCCGGTCGCTTTCGGATTGAAGTTGCTCTCCACCCGTACGATCGCACGTGCGAATGCTGCGGGAAGACCGAGCGCCGCCGCGTGCTTGTCGACGAGCACAAGGATCGGCGCATGGCGCTCGTCATCCGCGCGCTTTGGCGCAGGGGTAAGCGATTTCGCGGGTACCGCCGAAGCTGAAGGCGACAATCCCGCCCAGGGATTCTCGTTCTTCTTGTTTTCGTTCTGCTCTTGCCGGGGTTGACCAAGGCTGGCGGTCTGCGCCGCCGGAACGGTGCCGTCTTCGGCGCGTTCAGAAGCCGCGTTGAACTCTTCGCTCAGGAACTGGCGAACGGGATTTTCTTCTGCGGCGGCAGGATACATGCCCGCAGCGGCGGCGAGCGCTGCTGCGGACAGCGCCAGTCGGATAAACTTCATTTCCAGCGGATTCCTCGTCCCCGTGTTCGATCCGACGGGAGATGCCATGGAAAATGGGGCCATAATCTGTCGGCCGCCCGTTGTTCCGAAAGTTCCGCCAGTGACCTCGAGAAGGGACGGCTCTCAGGCAGGACGGGACGCGAGCAGCCGCTCCAGCGTGCGGAGCGTCGAATGGTCGGCGATGCCGTCGATCAGCGCCGGGCGGAAGTGGCGCTGAAAGGCGCTCACCACGGACGTCGTAAGTTCGTCGAACTCGCCGTTCGTCGGAATCCCGTAGCCGTATTCCTTGAGCGCCGCCTGCATGGCTTTCACTGCGGCACCGGAATCGCCGGGCTGAAGGAGCGCGCCTTCGCCGATCGTGACCGGCGCAATCCAATGTCCGACGCCGGCTTCGTAAAGGGGCTCCCAGGGAAACCTCTCGCCCGGATCCTGCTTGCGCGTTGGCGCCACATCCGAATGCGCGAGCACGCGGGTCGGCCTGATCCGGTGGCGCGATACGATGTCGGCACAGAGCGCGATCACCGCCTCGATCTGTTCGCCGGGAAAATCGCGATAGCCGTGTTCGTGTCCCGGGTTGACGATCTCGATGCCGATCGAACGCGAGTTGATGTCGGTCGTGCCTTCCCATGAAGAAACGCCGGCGTGATGGCCGCACAGCCGTTCCGGGACGAGCTGCCAGATTTTTCCGTCTTCATCGACGAAATAGTGGGACGAAACCTTGCTCTCCGGATTGCAGAGCCATTGCAGTGCGCCTTCGGCAGTCGGCATGCCGGTGTAATGCAGCAGCAGAATATCCGCCGCGCAGGTGCGCTCACTCACATTAGGTGAGGGGGCGACTGCGGTGACGCAGCGGGAATCGGGTTCGAAGGTCTGCTGCACGGCGGTTTTTGCTCTTGTTCTTCCAGCCCGCAATTCCACTTCCGCGGGGTTTTCACAAGGGGGTGAGGACACCTTCGCTTCCCATCTCCCCTGCGATAGCATCGCGCGGGGCTAAAGAAGCGGGGGAATTCGATGGAATGGGCGCTGCTCGGGCTGCTGATACTCGCCTTGCCGGTGATGGCGATCGTCGCCTTCTTCAAGACGATCGGGCAGAGCGATCAGCTTCGCAAAATCGATCTGCGCTTGCGGGAAATCGAGAAGCGCCTCGGTATAGAGATTCCGTCTGCGGCAGTGGCCGCGCCAAGACCTCCGCGGCAGCCGCGAGCGGCAGCC
>JAGXQU010000049.1 GCA_018335895.1 Hyphomicrobiales bacterium
CGCTGCATCATCCCGGCCTCGGGCTATTACGAATGGCGCAAGGGCGAAGACGGCGGGCGCGAGCCGCATTACTTCAGGCGCGTGGACGGCGCGGTCATCTCGATGGCCGGGCTCTATGAAGAATGGAAAGACCCCGCGACCGGCAAGATCGTCACATCCGCCACCATCATCGTCACCGACGCGAGCGAGGAAGTCGCCCACATCCATAACCGGATGCCGGTGATCCTCGAGCAAGATCAGATCGAGAAATGGCTGTTCGGGAAAAGCGGCGTCGAGGTGCTCAAGCCCGCGCCGGAAGGCACGCTGCAAGAACATCGTGTCTCCCGGCGGGTAAATAGTTCGCGCGCCGATGAGAACGACGAGACGCTCATTGAACCCGAGTGACGTGCTTCCCTTTATTTGCGCGAATGGCCTGCGCGCTTGCCGCTCGCGGCATTCGCGCCCAACCAAAAAGCCCAAGCGCGCCGCGCCGATGAGAACGATGAGGCGTTGATCGAGCCGGAATGAAATGCGGAAGCGGCTTTCACCGCTTCCGCGACTTGTCAGCGCTTCATCTTGCCTTGAGAGCCGATGCAAGCTCCGCCCGCGAATTTGGCCTTCTTCGCCTGCACGCGCGAGCAGTCGTTGAAATAGGTCTCGCCGTCGCAACCGCACACCGGCGCCTGCGGCCCGGCACATGTCAGCGACGCCCAGGTGCCGACCGTCAGGATGCCACAAGTGCCCGGGACAGGATCGCACCACATTCCGCGCGGCGCCGGCGAAAGCGTGCTGCACGCCTCGCCCACCTTTTGAGCGAACGCATCACCGCTCACGACGACAAGAAACGCAAACGCAAGAGCAAGGCTACGCAAGGAATTCGAAACGAGAGAGCGAGTCATGAAACCTCCCATTGAAGAGAATTCGATGCTTGCACGCGCGGAACACCCCTTCAAACGGAGGTAATGGCCAACCTCCCTCGCAAGGTCATACTTTCTTCAAAATCTAGGACTATATTCCTTGTTGTCTCGATCCGAAGATAGGGCCACGTCGCGCGGCGTGTTCGATGTGCGGATCGGGAGCGGTGGCTGCGCCGATGCGTTTCACGCAACGCAAAAGCACAGCGGCTGAAGTCGTGCGGTTCCGGCGAGCCTGCCGCTCGTCACAAGGGCCTTCCTCTGGCGGCTTCGTGCGAGCGCGTGCCAACGCGCACACGGCGAAGCCGAGAAGGTCCGCCAGCGGTGGATAGCTTGGTCAGTCCACCGGGGGCCGCGCGAAATAGGCCGTCACTCCATCGCGTGCGGGACGCCGGTTTAATTCCGGCTTTCGCGGTGACTACCTCGTCTGTGCTTGCTCTTCTGCACAGGCGGCCGTGGGAGACGGAATTCTCCCGGCGTCCCCGCCGGCCCTAACGCGCCCCGGTTTCAAGCCGGGCGCGAGAAAATGCATGCGCGCTTCCCAAACGAAAACGGCGGCGGATGCTGCCATCCGCCGCCGCATCACTTAGACGAAAAGGGGGTTCAGCCGACGCAGCTCGTAACCTTGCAGCTCTTGTTCACGCTCACCTTGCGGCAGGAGTTGAGCGCGCTGCTCCGTGCAAAGCTTACGTTCTTGCGCGAAACGCCGGTATAGATCCGCTTGCCCTTCGCGGGCTTCGCCTTGCAGGTGTAGGTCGGTTTCACTTTCGCGGTCTTGGTGCTGACCTGCGCGTCCGCAGGAACAGTCAGCAAGAATGCCGCCGCCGCAAACGCAGCAATCGAGAATAGTTTCTTCATGGCCGGGGCACCTCTGGAACGGCATGGCAACATGCCAGCCGAAGGTATTTTTCTACACCCGACATGGTTAACCAGAGCTAAAAGCCGCCGTGGAACTGTCACGCGATGCAGGCGGCAGCGGAAATCATCGGCTAATCCGAGGGCGCGGAACCCGCAGGAATGCGGCCCAAGCAGTGCACTTTCCGGCTGGAACGATTCGCATTACATTTTCGAACAGGGGGCGGTTCTTGAGGGAAGGAACTGCCATGACGGTTGCCGAGAAGACGCAGACCCGGCTCGTGCTGCAGTCCGGCGGCGCGACGTTGAGTTTCGACAAGAATGCAAAGCAGGCCGAACTGCAACGCAAGGGCTTCTTGTGGAAGCCGAAACCCGTGACCGAGCCGCTCGCGAACGTCGCCGAAATTTCCGTCGATGCCGGCGTCGACCGCGCGTCCGGGGTCGAAATCTGCAACACCATGATCGTGTTCAAGAGCGGCACAGCCTGGGCCTTCGGCGCAAACGACAGAGCCGAAGCCCAAGAGAATGCGAAATTGATGCGGAGCTTCCTGAGCCTCCAGTAGCGCCGCAGCGCTCCGCGTATACAAAAAAGCCGGGCGATTGCGCGCCCGGCCCGTTCGCTTACATCGGTAATACCACGGCTCAGTTCCAGCCGGATTCCTTGTCGCATTTCTTCATGGCTTGGGGATTCTTCTTTTCCCAGGCCGAAATCGACAAGCGTTCGTTGTCGTCCATCTCTTCGTTCATGCAAATGCAATATTTGCGGACCACTTCGGCAGTTGCGCCGCCGCGCTTGTTGTCGGAAATGCAGCGGTTGATCCAGGCAAGATCGTCGGCACTCATTTGCGCGAAAGCCAAAGGCGCGTTCACAGCAAACGCCGCAGCAAGCAGCGCGCCAGTCAGTATGAATTTCACGGAAGTTCTCCTAAAACCGGATTCCGGAACGGAATCGGGTGCCGTCATTCTGCCCGGCCATAACGGCTTTGCAAGCGTCAGCGTTGCCGCTTTTATGCACTCCATGAAGGCTTCATGAAATGCCGTCACCAAGCATCAGCGCCTGAATCTTCTCCTCCGCCACGATCGCCTCATGCTCGCTTGCGAAAGTGTCGATCTCGAGCGGGCCCTGTGCGCGGGCGACTACCGCATGCAGGACGAAGCGCGGCGGTCCTTCGCTCCGCTCCTGTTTCACGATGCCGAACTCGAGGATGTCGGCAAAGGCGTAGCGCTCGCTCCACCCGATGCCGAACGAGCCGTTGCCATCCACACGCAACATCCGTTTATCCGCATCGAACGTCACCGTCCGCGTAAGGCCGAGAATGCCTGCAAGCAGCAGAACCGCGCCAAGCAGTCCGGCCGCGGCACCGATCAGCCAGAACGGCAGCATTCCCCATTGGAACAGCGGTATGCCCGGGCGGATCAGAAGCTCGTGCGGCGCGGAAAGCGCAAGCACGCCACCGCCGATCAGCAGCGTGCGCGCGAGCCAGTGCAACGGCTGGTGAAAAATGAGCTTTTCGCGGTCGGAAGATTCGACTAGAGGCATGGCCAGCTTTCGGCGGTCGCCCGATTACGTGGCACTCTTCCCGCCGCCGTTCAACCCGCCAGGATTGTTGCAGGAAATGACCGCACGCCGCCTCGCCCCCTGGATTTTCGTGGTACTCGTTGTTGCGGGCGTACTGGTGTGGAATTTCTATATCGACCGCGAACCGCGCGTGGACAAGGACGGCCGCGGCATCACCGTGCAGGACGGCGACAGCTTTGTAATCCAGCAAACTGCAATCCGGCTCGATGGAATCGACGCGCCGGAGCTTAAGCAGAATTGTCTCTCCGCAGACGGTTCGATCTGGCGCTGCGGCGGCGAGGCGCGCAACCAGCTCGCAAAGCTGCTCCGGAAAGGCGACGTGAAGTGCGAGCCGCAGGCCAAGGACCGCTACGGCCGTACGATCGCGAAATGCTCGGCGCTCGAAACGCCCGACATCGCCGAAGCGATGGTGCGGATGGGCTGGGCGATCAACGCCGCAAAGCTCGGCGAAGGCAAATACACAGCCGCCGAGGAAGAAGCGAAAGCCGCCAAGCGCGGCATCTGGCAGGGCAAGTTCGAACGGCCGACCGTATTCCGGCTGCACAATCCGCGTGAAGAGAAGAAGTAGCGCTTCGTTCAGTTGCGGTTCTCGAGCCCGTTCTTCTTGCGCTGGGCGCGGATTTCGTCCTGTTGCGCCGCGATCTGAAGCTTCAGCTTCGCGAGACCGGCCCGCACTTCATCGCGCTTGGCCGATTTCGGCGTGAAGGCATCCGGGTTCTTCGCATCCCAATCCAGCGCGCGGTCGATGATCTTGAGCAACTGCGGAATATCGCCGAAAGCGTAGCCGTTGATGACGGGACCGATCGTGTTGAACAGCGAAGAGAAGACAGCCGGATCGCCGGAAGGATTGAGGTTCGGGTTCGTGATCAGATAGGCGCGGTATCGAATCTGCCCGATATAGAACCACATTGTGGCATCGTCTCGCCTGCCTTCTCCGTAGAGCTTTTGCGCGAGGATAAAATACGCCGCCGGATGTTCCTTTTCGATGCCGGATTCAAGCTGCTTCGACGACAGGGAATTCCACTGGTCGGAGCGAACCTGCCCGCCTGCCTGCGATACCGGAAGCACAAGCATCGCCGACGCGAAAATAAACCCAAGAACGCCTCGACCGCGCAAAAACATGGTGTCACCAATTCGTATGAAAGTATTCCGATTGCATAGCATGATCGTGTGCCACATGACCACGAGCCGCCGTTAAAACTTGAGCCTTGACGCGGAAGCAGCCCTCCGGCGACCCTCCCATCTCGTAGTGCAAGGAGAATTCCCCCGATGACCGATCTCTGGCGGCTGGACGCGACCGAACAGGCGCGGCTGATCCGAACGGGCGCAATCTCGAGCGTCGAGCTTACCAAGGCGACGCTCGCGCGCGTGGACAAGATCAACCCGAAGATCAACGCGATCGTCGACCTGATGGCGCAAGAAGCGCTGCAAGCCGCCGCCGAAGCCGACAAGACAACCAAGGCCGGCGGCCGTCTCGGACCCCTGCACGGCGTTCCGGTGACCGTGAAAATCAACGTCGATTTCGCAGGCCGCGCGAATACGAACGGCGTCGTCGCCTACAAGGACAACATCGGCAAGGAAGACAACCCGGTCGTTTCGAACATCAGGAAGTCCGGCGCCGTCATCATCGGCCGCACCAACACGCCGGCCTTCTCCATGCGCTGGTTCACGGACAATGCCTTGCACGGCCGCACGCTCAACCCGTGGAACAAGGACATCACGCCGGGCGGCTCGTCAGGCGGCGCGTCGGCATCGCTGATTACCGGCATGGGCGCGATCGGCCACGGCAACGATATCGGCGGTTCGATCCGCTATCCCGCTTACGCCTGCGGCTTGCAGGGCATCCGCCCGAGCTTCGGCCGCGTGCCGACGTTTAATCCGTCGCTCGCCACAGAGCGTCCGCATGTCGCGCAATATGCCTCGATGCAGGGTCCGCTCGCGCGTTCAATCCGCGACCTGAGGATTTCGCTCGACGCGATGTCGGCGCGCGACATCCGCGATCCGCTCTGGATTCCGCTCGCGCCGGTCGACATCCCGAACGCAGGACCCGTGAAGGTCGCGCTGTTCGACGAATGGGAGGGCTGCAAGGCCGACCCGCAGGTCTCGGCGGCTTTGAAAAAATCTGCTCAGTGGCTCGAGGATGCCGGCTATCGCGTCGAGCGCGCAGCGCCGCCGTTTTTCCGCGAAGCGACAACGCTATGGCTGCGGCTCGTCCTGAACGAGGGCCGTTTCGGCATGGAACAGGCGATCCAGCAGTTCGGTGACGACGCGATCAAGAAATCTTATTCCGCGAAGGACGGCCTGAGCCCCCAGCTCGATTACGAAACCTTCGTGAAAGAGCTTGCGCTGCGCAGCAAATATCTTCGCGCGTGGAACGAGTTCTTCGAGAAGTATCCGGTGTGCCTCATGCCGTCGTGCTGGAAGCAGCCGTTTCCCATCGACGCGGACCTGCACGGCGGCAACGCCTTCATGGATCTCGCCGACGCACAGAGCCCGCAACTGTCTACGCCAATCCTCGGACTGCCGGGCGTCGCGGTCTCTACCGGGCTCGCCGACGGCCTGCCGATGGGTGTGCAACTCGTGACCGCGCGCTTCGAGGAAGCGAAGGCGTTGGATGCCGCGGAAGTGATTGAGGCCCGCGCGCCGAAGGTGGAAGTGATCGACCCGAAATTCTGACTACCTCTTCTTCGGTACGATCACGTTGTTCGGGTCTGGCTGCTGGTCCTTAGGCGCGGCAGAGTAATCTCCGAACGGAGAGTCGCGGCGTGTGATTACCTCGCGCACGCCCTTCTTCTCGGCGACCTCGATGAACTCCAGCGCCTCCGGCGTGTTTCGCATCAGGCCGTCGAGGATCGGCCCGAGATTCTGCACGGTGGCCAGGCCCATCGCCTCATAGGCCTGATTGACCATCATCTTCTGTGCGGAAAGTTGCGAGAGCGGAATCGTGCAGAGCTTCTTCGCAAGCCCCGCGACCGTGTCTTCCAACTTCGAAAACGGTACTGCCTGATTGATGAGTCCGATCTGCGCGGCCTCGCTGCCCGACAGCGCCTTGCCGGTCAGCGCATACTCTTTCGCTTTGGTGAGTCCAAGGCGATAGATCCACATGCCGGAGAGATAAGCACCCCACATCCGCGAATAGGGCGTGCCGATACGCGCGTCCTCGCTTGCGATCACGAGATCGCAACAGAGCGCATAATCCGAACCGCCGCCCACGCACCAGCCGTGAACCTGCGCGATCACGGGCTTCGAGGAGCGCCACAGGCTCATGAACTTCTGGTGCGGGGACAGCGCCGGCGTGGTCGCGAACGCGAAGTCTTTGCCGGCGTCCCACTTGCCGCCAGTGTTCATGAACTCGTCCCAATGATGGAATCCCTTGCCGAAATTGTATCCGGCGCAGAAGGCGCGGCCCGCGCCGCGCAGCACGATCACCTTCACATTCGGATCCCGCGTCGCCGCATGCACAGCGTGTTCCAGTTCGTCAGGCATCGGCGGGACGATGGTGTTGAGCTCGTCCGGGCGGTTCAGCGTGATCGTCGCAACCGCTTCGTCCGTGTCATAGAGAATGGTTTGGTACTGCATTTTTCAGCCCGGCGTTTCCCTCTCGAAGGCTAGCAGGCGAAACCACATGCAACAATCGCGAGGGAACCTTCCGCGCCGCCGCGCGTTGACCGCGCGAACCAATGCAAAACGGAAGGTATTAACATGGGACGCGGACTTCTGCTTTGGCTGATCGGCATTCCGCTGCCGATCATTCTGCTCATCTGGCTGTTCGGCGGTCTGGGCTGATCGTCGATTTTCCGGCGACTTTCCTACTCGCAGCCATCAGGCAAATGACCGGAGCACCCCGCTCCGGTCATTTTATTTTGCGGGTATCCATCGCGGTTGCCCCGCGGCCTTTCAGGTCGATCTTGATAAAGAGCCATATGTCGACGACGGTCTTCGCGAGGATCAGGAGCACGAGCGGCGCGAGCGCGCCATATTTCTGCGCGAGCGCGGCACCGCCGAGAATGACAAGGTGCATGATCACGATGCGGGTGTAGAGGCTGCCGACCAGCGCTCCGGCCTGTCTGCCTTCGTCCGAGGCTTTGCTCACGAGCCGCTGCCATAGCGGCAACCTCGCCATCTCGATCGCAAAAGCGACGCCGCGGCCCGCAAATGACACCGCCAGCGGAATCAGCAGGCCGTTCGCAACGATCATCTTCTCCCAGAACGCTTCCACGGGAAGCGAGGACAGGTTCCCCGACACCGGAATCTTCGTGCTCCACGCCTTTCCGTAAAAGGCCCAGAGAAACACGAAGTGCCCGAGCATGAAGCCGCCGGAGTGGACCAGAAAGAACCCGAACATGAATGCGCGGCTGATCACTTCCCCGACGAAACTTGTCGAGAAGTCCGCTCCGATCAGAATGCGCAGGAGGGTCCAGAACGCGATGATGAGCGTTTCCAGCCAGTAAAGCATCAAAAGGACGAAGGTATCCCAGCCCCAGTACACGACGCCGATCAGTGGGATCAGGTTCGAAGTCAGGACGATGGCGATCGGCAGATACAGCCCCAGCCTGTCCAGCCCTCCTGGCTCGGGCGCATATCCGGGCTCGCCCTCGAGATTGCCTGCCTGCATTGGATAAGACCGTTCCGCCCAGTGGTTCAGGATGCAGCGATTCGTAACCGAAATTCACAGCTTGTGATCAGGGATCGACGAGCGTTCCGTCATAAACCTGTTACCATCGCTCTATCGAGGCGATTCGCGAATGCGACGCTTCCCTCCACTCCTCCCGGCGTGGCGTAAAGAACTGAGGCGGCTCTCGAGCCGCCTCTTCTGTTTCTGGGTTGGTTTCCGGCCAGCCTCACGCCGCCTCCCGCTTCTGCTGAATCACCGTCCACAGCATCAGAAAGATGAGCGCGCCGTTCAGGCCGTGCCACATGAAATGCGTGCCGAGCGGGAAGCGGTCGCAGACGCTTGGATCGACGATGCGGAACCCGAGCGAAAGCGCGAACAGCGCCGCGGCGGAAAGATAGGCGCCGCCGACCCACAGCATGCTCCCGCCTTTCATGCGCAGCAGCGCCCCGAGCACGATCAGCGCGGCCAGCACCGGAAAATAAAAGCCTGAGTTGTTCAGGAACCCGGGCGGCAACAGACGCGGAAACACAGCGGAGATCGCGAGAAACAGCGCAATCCAGATCGAGGTCGCGATGACGCTTTGCCCGAGAAACCGGCGTAGCGTGTAAACGAGAAACGCGACGACAAAGATCGCGATCGGCACGGCATCCGCGAACAGCCCCCATCGCGTGGCAAAGGTGTGAAACAGCGTCGAGCCGATGCCGACCAGCGTCGCCAATCCGATCAGGAGCAGAATGAAGCGGTCGTTCTTGCCGTCCCGCTTCCAGAGCATGTAGGCGCCCGCTGCGGCGGCGAAGAACGCGAGGTTCGAGACGGCGTTCACCGGCTCAGCCCAGAACCCTGCATGCAGCCGCTCGCAATAGAGATCGATCGGATCGTTCAGTGCCATGTCGATATCCCGTAACCGTACAAGAAGGCGCATATTGCCTCCCTCGTTCCGGATTTGCGAGTCGGCGGAGCGGCTTATCCAGCGCGCCTGACGCGGCGTCTGCGCGGCCTAAAGCGCGGCTTTAGAGAAACCGGATTCGCGAGTCGGATGAATCGGATAGCGTCGGTTCTGGGAGTTCAGGCGGAGATTCAAGCGGCTGCGGAAGACTTTCCTGGCTGCGCTGCCGCGTCTGAGTCCATCGCTTCGATCAGCGCCAGATATGAACTGGCCGGAAGCGGAGGCGCGAATACGTAGCCCTGCGCCTGATGCACGCCCTTGCGGCGCAGATACTCGACCTGATCGAAACTCTCGACGCCTTCCGCGATCACTTCCATGTTCATGGTGCGCGCAAGTTCGAGCAGCGTTTCGATAATGGTCTGCGAGTGCCGCTCGGTCGAAATCGCGTCGATGAACATCTTGTCGATCTTGATGGTGTCGACCCCAAGCTTCATCAGATACGAGAGACCGCCGTGGCCGGTTCCCACGTCGTCGATTGCAACCTGAATTCCCAGCTTCTGCAGGCGCCCGATGATGTCGCGCGCGAGGTCGAGATCAGGTAGCGGTTCGCGTTCCGTCACCTCAAGCACGATCTGCGAGAGCGCAATCGGCGACTTCGTGAAAATACTCTGCAACTCGCCGATGATCGAGTCGTTGACGAAATGACCGGCGTAGAGATTGAAGGCCACCTTGATGTGCGGGCGTCCGACATGCGCCGCCCCGACTTCGAGGCAGACCTTCTTCATCAACGCATGCGTCATCGGATAAATCAGCCCGGAGCGCTCCGCGAGCGGAATGAATTGCGCAGGCGAAACCATGGTGCCGTCCGGACGGCGCCAGCGCGCAAGCACTTCGGAGCCGACGAGCTTGCCCGAGCGGATGTCGATCGTGGGCTGGAAGAACGGAACGATTTCGCCGTTGGCAATCGCCTGACGGAACTGCACCAGTGGATCGTTCGAATTCCGCCGCAAATAAAGCGCGGCAAATGCGAGCGCGAGAATGGTGATCAGCGCGGAACCTATTCTGCCCACGGTCATCAGATCCCGGTAGTCGCCTGCAAGCGTAGCGCGGCTGCGTTCGACCACGACGGAGATCGGAAAGCGCTCCGATTTCAAGTGGACGCCGATCGTACGTGCGCTGTCGATGCTGAGTCCTTCATCACCGACCGGGCGGGCCGCCACGATTTCCGCGTTATTCAGCACGAGACGCAGGCTGCGGCCTTCCTGAAAATCGCCGTCGAGCGTATCGGGAACCAGGAAGTCGGCGGGGATCAATGCGCCGAGAGGTTTCCCGTTCTTGCGGTCGAGCCTGAGCCGTATCGAGCGGTCGGCGCGGTCGCGGAATCGGACCAGCGAGATCTCGAAGCGCCGGTCGGCGAGAGGCATCTCGCGCGACACTGCCCGCGTCTCTCCGCCGTCGCCGAAATTCGTGCAAAGTGTAGTGCCGCCTTCGTCGAGCACGCCGATCTCCTTGATCGGCAGGGAGGTGCTTGCGCTCTTGCGCATCACTTCCAGCGAGCGCTGATCGCAGCCGTCCACCGCAGGGGATAGATCGACGAGCGAAGCCATCACACTTCCGAGGCGGACTTCGGCAAGGCTGAGCGCGCCGCGCGCGAGCGATTCCAGTTTCGCGCGCGCACTGCGCTCGACATAGGTATTCAAGGAATACTCGACGAGCAGCACCGGAACGCAGGCCACGGCAATGCCGCCCAGCACAACTCCTGCCCACCATGCTTTCGATTTGCGCACGCAATACGCCTTTGGCCGCCCGGATGCCGCTATAGGAGCTGTTCCGGATTAAGACTGCGTTAACGATCACCAGCGCAGCGGTCAGTGCGTTTTCGCAGCCGCGACCTTCGCCCACTTTTTATATGTGTAGCGCGCCTGATAGCGGGCGACCCGGTAGCCGGCCGTGCCGTCCAGAAAGCCTGCCTGCAGCACGAAGCTGCGCACGAACGCCGCCGCTCCGCGCAAACGCGCTTCCAGTCCGCCGCATTTCCTGCCGCGTGCGAGCAGTTCCTGCGCTGCGATGTGGGAATAGCGTTCGACTTTTCCCTCGGCGTCTTCCGCGCTTACGATCGTATTGTGCTCGATGGGATGTTTCAGCGTGCGAACCTCGCCATCGACAGCCACGCTTTCGTGCACGAGATTGTCGTTGAAGCGGCCCCTGTCGCGGCGATAGAGCCGCAGCACATAGTCCGGCCACCAGCCGCCATGACGCACGATCTCGCCGATGAAGCGGTTTCGCCGCGGCATGCGGTAGCCTGCAGCGGCGGAGGGATCGGAAAGCACCTCGCGGATCTCGCGCACCAGCCCCTCCTCCATCCATTCGTCGGAGTCGAGCGAAAGAATCCAGTCGCCGCTCGCCGCTGCCTGCGCGCGCTGCTTCTGCGGCCCGAACCCCGGCCAGTCCGCGGGCTCAAGAATTTTCGCGCCGAGTCCGCGCGCGATCTCGCGCGTGCGGTCGGTACTGCCGCCATCCACGACGACGATTTCGTCCGCGATGCCCGCAGCGGATTCCAGGCAGCGGCCGATCGAGGCTTCCTCGTTCTTGGTAATGACGATCAGGGAAAGACGGGGCATATCCGTTTCGTTGCGAAGACAGTCCGTTTCAGGCTATCTGGGGCGCGGCCCGTTCATGCGCGGCAACGGCTCGCCTTGCTTGAATTCTTTCGATATGCCGCAGCCCGGTTCGCACGTCCAGCCCGTGATCAAGTCCCGCAGACTCGCATTCGTGCGTCAGAAATTCTCCCGCTTTGGCGGCGGCGAACTCATTCTGAACCGGACCATCGAAGCGCTGGCGAAGCGCGGCGAAGCAGTTGCCATCATCGCGCGCGAATGGGAGCCGCACAAAGGCGTCGTGTTCCACCGCTGCGATCCGGCGCGCACGCCGCGTTCGACCCGCGATACGCGCTTCGCCAAGGCGGCCTGCGAAATCGTCTCGAGAATGCCCGAGGTGCTCGTGCAGTCGCACGAGCGGATGACCTGTTGCGATATCTACCGCGCCGGTGACGGCGTGCATGCCGCCTATCTCGAACACCGCGCACGAAGCATCGGATCGATCCGCCGCTTCTTCCAGACCATCAGCGGCTATCACCGCGACGTACTCCGGCTCGAGCGTGAAATGTTCGCGAGCCCGCGGCTGAAGGCCGTGATCGTGAATTCGCAGATGGTCGCCGACGAAATCGTGTCGCACTTCGCCTATCCGCGCGAACGCATCCATCTCATCCCGAACGGGATCGATCTTTCGCGTTTCGACGTAACTTCGCTTGTGCGGTTGCGCGGCGAGGCCCGGAGCAGGCTTGGCATTCCCGAACATCGCAAGGTGCTCGTCATCGTCGGATCCGGGTATGAACGCAAAGGCGTCGCGCAGGCGATCGAGGCGCTTGCGCGCAGCAAGACGGGTGCAGCCTTGTTGGTCATCGGCCACGAGAAGCGTGGGTCGCGCTATCGCGCTGTCGCACATCGCCAAGGTATCGGTGACGACGTACACTTCCTCGGTAGGCAGGAGAACGTGCTGCCATATCTCGCGGCCGCCGACGCGATGATCCTGCCCTCGCTCTACGACCCCTTCCCTTCGGCGGCGCTCGAAGGCTTCGCCGCCGGCCTGCCTGTCATTACCTCGGAAGCCTGCGGCGCACGCGACATTGCGCGCGAACTTGATCCGGGACTCGTGCGAGATGCGAACGACATTGCCGGACTCGGCGATGCCATCAGGATCGCGCTCGCGCTTTCCGGAAACCCGGAAACTGCGAAGCTTGCGCGGGACATTGCCGCCCGTTTCGACATGGACCTCATGGTCGAGCGGATGCTAGCGCTCTATGAAACCGTGAGCGCGCCGAAATCATGAAGATCCTTCACACCGAAGCCTCGCCCGGCTGGGGCGGCCAGGAAATCCGCGTGCTCGACGAGGCAGAGGGCTGCATCGAGCGCGGACATAAAGTGTGGATCGCGGGCCAGCCGCATTCGCAGATCGTGCCGGCATCGCGCAAACGCGGCATCGAAACTTTCGAACTGCCGTTCGGGCGCGTGAACTTCAATACCGTGCGGGCGATGATCGGGCTCATCAGGCAACTCGATCCCGATATCGTGGTGACCCACAGCCGCAACGACACCTGGATCGCGACACTCGGCATCCTGTTCGGCCGCGGGCGCGCGAAGCTGATCCGCATGCGGCATGTTTCGATCCCGGTGAAGCCGGGCCTGCGCAACCGCTGGCTTTACGGCCGCCGCGCCGCGCGCGTGGTCACGACCGGCGAAATGATACGGAGCCATCTGATCGAGGTGCTGAAACTCGATCCGTCGCATGTCGTTTCCATTCCGACCGGCACGGACCTCTCGCGCTATCATCCCGGCGACAAGACGCAGGCGCGCGCGAAACTAGGTCTTCCCGCGGACAAGAAACTGATCGGCATGGTCGCGACGCTCAGAAGCTGGAAGGGCCACCGCTTCATGGTCGATGCACTGCTTGAGAGGAAGCTCGATGGTGCGATCCTCGTTCTGGTTGGCGACGGCCCGCAGGAGCCGATGCTACGCAAACAGGTCGAGGAGCGCGGCCTCAAGGATCGCGTGATCTTCGCGGGCCGCCGCGAAGACGTACAGGACTGGCTCCGCGCGTTCGATGTTTTCGTGCTCCCATCCACCGGCAACGAGGGCATCCCGCAGGCGCTGATGCAGGCGATGGCGACAGGATTGCCGGTCGTAACGACCCCGGTCGGAGCGATCCCTGAACTCGTCGTGCACAACGAGAGCGGCTTTATCGTGCAGCCGGAAAATCCGGCTTCGCTCGCGGAAGGCATCGCGGCGGTGCTCTCCGATCCTGCGCTCGCAAAACGACTCGGCGATGCCGGGCGCGTTATCGTCGAACGCAAACACACCAAGGCCGCGATGCTGGACGCGATGGAAGAAGTATTCCGGAAGGCGCTCGCCGCTTAAGGCTTGCGCGCTGTGAACACGAGGCTGCGTGAGGTCAGCGCAGCCCAGGAATTGGCCTCGCGCGCCACATCGCCTGTTTCTGCAGCAAGCTCCGGCTCGCGCCGCTCGATACGGCTGGTATGTGCGGCCGTGCCAAGCCTCGTGAACGGCCAAAGCAGCCCGGCGAAGAATGACGCGCTGCGTTTCGCGCGATCCGGCGAGAGCACGATACTCCGGAATCCCGCGCGGCGCAGACCGTAGTGCCAATACTGAAACGGCAGCGGCGCGATGTGCCCGCAGATGCGCCCGCCGTTCTCCGGCTTGATGCTGGGCGACGGAAACATGTGGTAGTGCCCGCTGAGTAGAAACTTCACGCGCGAGAGCGCGTGGCCCACGTTCGGCACCGAGAAAACCAGCAATCCGCCGGGTTTGAGCACACGATAGACGTCCGCAATCACGTCGTACGGCGCGCGGGTGTGCTCGAACACTTCGATCGCAACCACGGTATCGAATGCGGCGGTGTCATAGGGCAGGCCGAGATTGACATCGCACTCTTTCAGCGTGACGCCGTCCGCCTTGAAGGTGCTGCCGGAAATGTCGCAGGCCGAGATGCCCTCGCCCGGCTTGAGGCCCAGAGCCTCACGCTCCTTCGAGATCAATCGCGTGAAGAATCCGGAGCCCGCGCCGAGATCGAGAAACGGAAGCCCGAGCTTGCCGCTCTCCTTGATCCTGTTCAGCACGAATGCGTTGGTCGTGCCGAGCGAGGCGGAGCCCTCCGCCGCAACGCCGCTTGCAGACCGCTCCATCATTTATTGTCCGGCAGCGACAGCCGGATGTGCAGCTCGCGCAACTGCTTAGTCGTCACTTCCGAGGGCGCGCCCATGAGCAAGTCTTCCGCGCGCTGGTTCATTGGGAACGGCACGACCTCGCGCAGGTTCTCCTCGCCGCAGAGAAGCATGACGATGCGGTCCACGCCCGGTGCGATGCCGCCGTGCGGCGGCGCGCCGTAAGAGAGCGCGCGCAACATGCCGCCGAACTTCGCTTCCAGCACGTCCTCGCCATAGCCCGCAATCGCGAAGGCCTTCTTCATGACTTCCGGACGGTGATTCCGGATCGCGCCCGAGGACAGCTCGATGCCGTTGCAGACGATGTCGTACTGGATCGCCTTCATGCCGAGGATCTTGTCGTTGTCGTCGTTCTTGAGCGCCAAAAACTCGTCCGGGTCCATGTTCGGCATGGAGAACGGGTTGTGCGAGAAGTCGATCTTCTTTTCTTCCTCGCTCCACTCGAACATCGGGAAATCGACGATCCAGCAGAAGTCGAAGCGATCCTTCGCAACAAGATTGAGTTCTTCGCCGACCTTAGTGCGCGCGGGGCCCGCGAATTTCACGAAGTCCTTCGGCTTGCCCGCGATGAAGAACGCGGCGTCGCCGATCGCCAGACCAAGCTGATCGCGGATCGCGGTCGTGCGCTCCGGGCCGATGTTCTTGGCAAGCGGGCCCGCGCCGCCTTCCTCTCCCTCGCGCCAGAAGATGTAGCCGAGGCCCGGCTGGCCCTCGCCCTGCGCCCAGGCGTTCATGCGGTCGCAGAAGGCGCGGTTGCCGCCGGTCTTCGCCGGGATCGCCCAAACCTCAACAGCCGGATCGTTCTCGATCATCTTCGCGAAAATCTTGAAGCCGGAGCCCGCGAAGTGCTGCGTCACGTTCTGCATCTCGATCGGATTGCGAAGGTCCGGCTTGTCTGAGCCGTATTTCCGCATCGCTTCCGCATAGGGGATCATCGGAAACTTCGGCGTCACCGGCTTGCCTTCACCGAACTCCTCGAACACGCCGCGCATCACAGGCTCGACCGCGTCGAACACGTCCTGCTGGGTCACGAAGCTCATCTCGATATCGAGCTGGTAGAATTCGCCGGGCGAGCGGTCGGCACGCGCGTCTTCGTCGCGGAAACACGGCGCGATCTGGAAGTAGCGATCGAAGCCCGAGATCATCAGCAATTGTTTGAACTGCTGCGGCGCCTGCGGCAGTGCGTAGAACTTGCCCGGATGAATGCGCGACGGCACCAGGAAGTCGCGCGCGCCCTCCGGCGAACTCGCCGTCAGGATCGGTGTCTGGAATTCGAAGAAGCCCTGCTCCTTCATGCGGCGGCGCAAGCTGTCGATGATCTGCCCGCGCTTCATGATGTTGTTGTGGATCCGGTCTCGGCGCAGGTCGAGGAAGCGATACTTCAGGCGCTGCTCTTCCGGATATTCCTGATCGCCGAACACCGGCACCGGCAATTCGCCGGCAGCACCCAGCACTTCGATCTCGGTCGCGAACAGTTCGACTTCGCCGGTCGGCAGGTCCTTGTTGTCCGTGCCCTCGGGGCGCTTCCGCAACTTGCCGTCCACGCACACGACCCATTCCGAGCGCAGCTTCTCGGCGGCCTTGAAGGCCGGACTATCCGGGTCGGCCACGACCTGCGTGATCCCATAGTGATCGCGAAGATCGATGAAGAGCACGCCGCCGTGGTCGCGGATGCGATGGCACCAGCCCGAGAGCCGGACGGTTTCGCCGATGTGCGAGGCGCGGAGCGCGCCGCAGGTATGGGAGCGGTAGCGATGCATTGGGGAGCCGGATTCGCCTTTGAAATCGCGGGGAAAAGCGCATGGGGGGCCATGGATGTCAAGGAAAGGCGCACCCTCCGTCAGAGCGGCAGCTTCCCGCCCTGTTTCAGCGTCTCCAGCACCACGTTCGAGCGCACCCGCTCGACCGATTCATGCGGCAACAGCACTTGGTTCACGAGACGGCCGAGCGCAGCCAGATCCTCGACCACGACCTTCATCAGGTAGTCGGCATCCCCCGTCAGCGCATGGGCCTCCAGAATTTCGGGTGTGTGCGCGACGAGATCGCGGAAACGCTGGGCATTCTTTCCGGAATGGGTCGCAAGCGAGACCTGAATATAAACCGTGACCGTGAGGCCCACGCGCGTAGGCTCGATCTCGGCCCGGTAGCCTTTGATAACGCCTGTTTCCTCCAGCCGCTGCCGCCGGCGCGAGCTTTGCGATGCCGAGAGCCGGACGCGCTCGGCAAGCTCGGCATTGGTCAGTGCGCCATTTTCCTGAAGCGCTGCGAGGATTGCGAGGTCCTGGGCATCCAAAGCGACGGTTTCTTGCATTGACCTGGCTCAATTTGCTGATTTCATGCACAGATGGCCTGTAGAACGCCTCAAATGACCGCCTTTTGCAAGAACTTCCTGCAATTCTGTGCGTTGAATCAGGGAAATCGCAGGAGGAAACAAACATGGGTCCCTTCCCGCACGACGCCGAGCCCGCGCAAATCACGAAGCACAATCCGATGGGCACCGACGGCTTCGAGTTCGTCGAATACGCGCATCCCGAGCCCGGGAAACTGCACGAGCTTTTCAAGCTCATGGGCTTCACCGCGACGGCGAAGCACAAGACGAAAAAGATCACCGTCTACCAGCAAGGCAACGTCAGCTATTTGGTCAACGAGGAGCCCGGCTCGCACGGCTTTAATTTCGTCTCGAAGCACGGGCCCTGCGCGCCTTCGATGGCGTTTCGCGTCGTTGACGCAAACCACGCTTACCAGCGCGCCATCGAAATGGGCGCCGAGCCCGCCGACCCGAAAGACGGCACGAAATCGCTCGACGTTCCGGCAATCAAAGGCATCGGCGGTTCGCTGCTTTATTTCATCGAGCGCTACGGTGCGAAGGGCAACGCATACGACGAAGAATTCGACTGGCTGGGGAAGCGCGACCCGAGGCCGGAAGGCGTCGGTCTGTATTATCTCGATCACCTCACCCACAACGTGATGCGAGGACGCATGGATGTGTGGGCCGGATTTTACGAGCGGCTGTTCAACTTCAAGCAGATCCGCTTCTTCGACATCGAAGGCAAGCTCACCGGTCTGTTCTCGAAGGCGCTGACGAGCCCGGATGGAAAGATCCGCATTCCGATCAACGAGAGCGCGGACGCAAAATCGCAGATCGAAGAATACCTGCACGCCTATAACGGCGAAGGCATCCAGCACATCGCCTGCGGCTCCAAGGACATCTACAAGACCATCGAGAAACTGCGCGCGGACGGGCTGAAATTCATGCCCTCGCCGCCGCAAACCTATTACGCAAAGGTGGACGGCCGCGTGCCGGGCCACGGCGAAGATCTAAAGCGGCTGGAGAAGAACGGCATCCTGATCGACGGCGAAGGCGTCGTCGACGGCCGCGAGACGAAAGTGCTGTTGCAGATCTTCTCCGCGAACGCGATCGGCCCGATCTTCTTCGAATTCATCGAGCGCAAGGGCGACGACGGTTTCGGAGAAGGGAATTTCCGCGCACTGTTTGAATCGATTGAGGAAGATCAGATTCGCCGCGGGGTGCTGAAAGAGGATGCGGCTTAGTTCGCCGTCGTCCCTGCCAAGCGAAGCGCGAGGGGCGGACCCATAGCCGCCCATCTCTCGTTTTTCTAATGCCGGGCTTATGGGTCCCCGCCGGAGCTTGTCATCGGGCGCGCGCAAACGCGGCCCGTGGGCGGGGACGACATCAGTGAATGGCGAGTATCACCGCCTGCCTCTGAACGGCGGCTTGCGCTGGGCGGCACCCGGCGCCATGGCCGGCGCATCGCCCTTGTGGCGGAACGAGATGCGGCCACGGCCGAGATCGTACGGCGACATCTCGACGGTGACGCGGTCGCCTTCGAGCGTGCGGATGCGGTGCTTCTTCATCTTGCCCGCCGCATACGCGAGAATGACGTGCTCGTTGTCGAGCTTCACGCGGTAGTTGCCGTCCGGAAGCACTTCCGTGACGACGCCTTCGAATTCGATAAGGTCTTCCTTCGCCATGTAGGTCCTTAAGTCTGCGCGGGGCGCGGCTGGTGCCCGCTGCGGCGCTTCGGTTTGCGGTTCATAAAGGCAACACCGGTGAGATGTCCACCGCCTGCCGCATGCGGCTGGGCATGAGCGGAATTGTCGTTGCGCTGCCGGTGTTCCGGCTTTCCGTGCTTGTGCGGACGCTGCTGGCGGGTGTCGCTGCGCTGCTCGTGTTTGCGCTCGCCATTATACTGCGGACGCTCGCTGCGCTCGCCGTGCGGATGCGGGCGCTTTCCGCGGCGCTCGTTGCGGGCCTCGTGCTTGCGTTCGCCCTGCTGACGCTGCGGCTGCTCGGAGTGGACGGCCTGGAGGGCCTCACCCTGCGGCTGAGCCGGCTTCCCGCGGTGCGGGTTTGTACCCCTGCGGTGGCTCTTGCGGCCGTTATTGTCCCTCGATTGGCCGTTACGCCCGCCGCGGTTCTCGCCGCCGCCCTTGCCCTCGCCCAGCGAAGGGTTCTGACGCCGATCCGTTGAAGGGATCGAAATCTTGGTCAGCCGCTCGATGTCGCGCAGGAACGGACGCTCGTCGTTCGCGACGAACGAAATCGCAATGCCCTCGGCCCCGGCGCGCGCAGTGCGGCCGATACGGTGAACATAGCTTTCCGGAATGTTCGGCATATCGAAGTTGATGACATGGCTCACCCCATCGACGTCGATACCGCGCGCGGCGATGTCGGTCGCGACCAGCACCCGCACCTTGCCGGAGCGGAATGTGCCGAGCGCGCGCTCGCGCTGGTTCTGCGACTTGTTGCCATGGATCGCGTCCGAAGCGATGCCGGCGTTCTGCAACGACTTCACGACCTTGTCGGCGCCGTGCTTCGTGCGCGTAAACACCAGCGCGCGGTCGATCGGCTCGGCCTTCAGGGTCTCGACCAGCAAGCCGGTCTTGCCGTTCTTTTCGATGAGAATGACGCGCTGCTCGACCTTGTCGGCGGTCTTGGCGACCGGCGTTACGGCGACGCGCACCGGCTCCTTGAGAAACTGCGAAACGAGATGTTCGATCTCGCTCGGCATGGTCGCCGAGAAGAACAGCGTCTGGCGCCCTTCGGGCAGCATTTTCGCGATCTTCTTGATGTCGCCGATGAAACCCATGTCCAGCATGCGGTCGGCTTCGTCGAGGACGAAGACCTCGATGCGGTCGAGGCGGATCGCGCGCGAATTTACGAGATCGAGCAGGCGGCCCGGGGTCGCGACCAGAATGTCGACGCCGTTGGCGAGCGCCTTGATCTGGCGGCCGATATTGACGCCACCGATGGCGAGCGTGGTCGAGAGCTTGAGATGACGGCCGTAGGTCTTGAAGCTATCGGCGATCTGGCCGGAAAGCTCGCGCGTCGGCGACAGCACCAGCACGCGCGCAGCCTTCTTCGTCAGCCCGCTCCGGCTCACCGCGAGGTGATTCAGAATAGGAAGCGCGAAGGCAGCGGTCTTGCCCGTGCCGGTCTGCGCAATGCCGACGAGGTCGCGGCCCGAGATCACGGGCGGAATGGCTTGCGACTGGATGGGGGTCGGGGTGGTGTAGTTTTCTTCGGCGAGCGCGCGCGCGATCGGCGCGGCGAGGCCAAGTTCTGCAAAGGAGTTCAACTTCATTCTTTCATACGAGCGAGGCGCAGGGCTCCGCCGGGATGGCAGAATCCGCGAATCGCGGGGGTTGATAGACACCCCGCGTGGCCTGGGAAGTCAGGGAAATCGCTCTGATAAGGACGGGCGGTAAGCCTGCTTTGGCTTCGTCACGCGGCCCGTGTAAGTCCTTAGATAGGGCCCATGTGGCTTATTCGCGGCGAATATACAAGGCCCTACAGGGCTTTATTGTTACAAGTTCCTTGAAAGCAAAGAAGAATGTCCAAGACCGCCGCCGATTTGACCGTCGCATCCCTCATCGCCCACGGTATCGACACGCTCTATGCGCTGCCCGGCGTCCACAACGACCACTTCTTCGACTCGGTTTTCCGTGCGGGCGATGCGATCCGCACCGTGCACACGCGCCACGAGCAGGGCGCGGCCTATATGGCGCTCGGTGCGGCACTCGCCACCAACAAGCCGCAGCCCTACGCGGTCGTGCCCGGCCCCGGCCTGCTCAACACCTCCGCGGCCCTGCTCACCGCCTACTCGATGAACGCACCGGTGCTGGCTCTTATCGGACAAATCCCCGACGCGGACATCGGCAAGGGGCTTTCGCACCTCCACGAGATCAAGGATCAGGCCGGCATCATCGCGCGGCTCGTGGATTTCTCCGCACGCGTGAAAAGGCCGGAGGAAGCCTCCGGTCTCGTCGCACAGGCAATTCAATCGCTTTATTCGGATCGGCCCGGCCCTGCCGCGATCGAATGCGCGATCGACATGTGGGGAAGAAAAAGCGCGGACGAGAAAATCGCGCCCGCTCTCTCTCCCCGGCAGCCGGCGCTCGACGAGGACGCGATAAAGGACACCGCGAAACGCCTCGCCAATTCGAAGCGCCCGCTCATCATCTGCGGCGGCGGCGCGCAGGGCGCGTCCGTTGAAATCACGCAGCTTGCGGAAATGTTGCAGGCGCCGGTCCTGGGCTATCGCCGCGGACGCGGCGTGCTTTCCAGCAAATCTCCGTTCAGCGTGACACTGCCTTTGGGCCGCGAACTCTGGGGCGAAGCCGATGTCGCGCTCGGCGTCGGCACGCACATGCTCTACCCGATGATGCACTGGGGCATGGATGATGCGATCGACGTGATCCGTGTCGATGCGGACAAAGACGAGCCTGCGCGCATTCACAAGCCCTCCGTCTCGCTGATCGGCGATGCGCAGCCGATCCTTCGGCGGCTGGTCGAGGTGCTGCCTTCCTTCCTCACGAAGCGCGAGCCGCGCGCCGGCGAGATGCACGAGCGCCACGCGAAGATGAACGGCCGCTTCGCGAAGATCGCACCGCAGAAAGCGTTCCTCGATGCGATCCGCGACGAGCTTCCCGAAGACGGCATCTTCGTCGATGAAGTCACGCAGATGGGTTTTGCCGCGCGCCTCGCCTTCCCGGTTTACAAGCCGCGCACATTCCTCTCGCCCGGCTATCAGGACAATCTCGGCTGGGGCTTCGCCACCGCGCTCGGCGCGCAGGATGCGAGGCGCGACGTGCCGGTGGTTTCCATCAACGGCGACGGCGGCTTCCTCTACACGGCAAACGAGCTTGCGACTGCGATCCGGCACAGGATACCGCTCGTCGCCATCGTGTTCTCCGACGGCACCTTCGGCAATGTGCGGCGCATTCAGGAAGAGCAGTTCGGCAACCGGCTCATTGCAAGCGATCTGGCAAACCCGGACTTCGTAAAATTCGCGGAAAGCTTCGGCGCGGCGGCCGAGCGTGCGCGCAACGCAGAGGAGCTGCGCGCAGCCCTCAGCCGCGCGTTCAAGCGGCGCGACGGCCCGACGCTGATCGACGTGCCGGTAGGCCCGATGCCGAGCCCATGGGAGTTCATCCTGATGCCGAAAATCCGCGGCGTGTGACCAATAGGCGGGTTTACGGCGCCGCCGCGCGCGGCTATCAGCAAGTATGGATTTGATTTCCACTACCGCCGCGCTGAACGCGGCATGCGAACGGCTTTCGAAACATTCTTTCGTGACGGTCGACACCGAATTTCTGCGGGAGACGACGTTCTGGCCGAAGCTCTGCGTCGTGCAACTGGCCTCTACCGACGAAGCGGTCGTGGTCGATGCGCTCGCGGACGGTCTCGATCTCTCCGCCTTCTTTCAGCTTATGAACGACGAGAAGGTCGTCAAGGTCTTCCATGCCGCGAGGCAGGACATCGAAATCGTCTGGCACCGCGCCAAGATCATCCCGCATCCGGTGTTCGACACGCAGGTCGCGGCCATGGTGCTCGGCTACGGCGACTCCATTTCCTACGACCAGCTCGTGCAGCGCACGACCGGCGGACAGATCGACAAGTCCTCGCGCTTCACCGATTGGGCGCGCCGTCCGCTCACGCAGCAGCAGCTCACCTACGCGATCGCCGACGTCACGCATCTTCGCGACATCTATCAGAGCCTGAAAGCCGATCTCGAGAAGAAGAACCGCACGAGCTGGCTCGACAGCGAGATGCAGATCCTCACCTCGCCTTCGACCTATGAGCAGCATCCGGAGAATGCGTGGATGCGTCTCAAGGCGCGCGTAAAGAAGCCGAAGGAAATCGCCGTACTGATGGAAGTCGCGGCATGGCGCGAGCGCGAGGCGCAGTCGCGCGACGTGCCGCGCGGCCGCATCATCAAGGACGACGTCATCGGCGAGATCGCGATCCAGCAGCCGAAGACGGCGGAGCAGCTCGGCCAGCTTCGCTCGATCCCGAAGGGGTTCGAGCGCTCGCGCTCAGGCGAAGGTATCCTGGCTGCGGTCGCAGCCGGACTCGCGCGCGACCCCGCGACGGTTCCTAAGTTCGAGCGCTACAAGCCGCTTTCGAACGGCGCTTCCGCGACTGTCGAACTCCTGCGCGTGCTCCTGCGCATGACTGCCGAACAGAACGGCGTTGCCGCGCGCGTGATCGCGAGCGCGGACGATCTCGAAGCGATCGCGCTCGATGACAATGCCGATATCGAAGCGCTGAAAGGCTGGCGGCGCGAGTTGTTCGGCGACCGCGCGTTGAAGCTCAAGCACGGCGGCATTTCCCTCGCCATCGAGGGCGGGCGTGTGGTGGCGAAGGACAATTGACTTCGTCGTCCCCGCGAAAACGGGGATGACAGTCACACAATCTCGATCTTGTATTCCCGCCCGATCTGCTTTCCCAACTGGCGCACGCGGTTGTTGAGCCTGCCGCCCGCGAGTGCTGCAAGCTCGCCGGAGAGCGTCAGCTTCAGCACGCCCCGGTCGACCACCATCGGACAACGGGGCAGCACCCCCGGCATGGAAGCGCTCGCGACATAGGCGACACGCATCACCGCGCCGAGAATTCGCGCCCGGTCCAGGAGCCGCGTGCTCGCGATTTCGCGGATGCGCGGCGACAGTTCGTCGTCGTTCAGGCCGGCGTAACGATAGAATACCGCAAGCGCGAGATAGGCGCGGCCCGGATGATCGATGCCGGAGAAGGCGGCGTTCGAAATGATGTTGAGGCTCTGCTCGCCGCGATAATCCGGATGCGCACGCCAGCCGATGTCGGCGAGCAGGCAGCCCGCGTGGCGCAGCCGCATTTCCTCCGGCGTCTCGTCGATGCCTGTGCTTTCCATGAACTTGTCGGTCCAGCCGATCAGTTCCTCGCCGTGCTCGGGCGAGCGCGAACGCAGATAGTTGTATTCCCGCGATGCTTCGACCAGCGGATCGAGCGCGCGGTCTTCTTCGGAAAGGCGATCGTAAAGCAGGCCCTCGCGCACGCCGAGTGCCGAAACGATGATGTCCGAGGGCTTGCCCGCCTTCACGATCTGTTCGAGCACCAGCGAGCCGTAAGCGAGCAAGGGCCGCCGCGCTTCCGAAACTACCTCGATGCGCGACAGGGTTTCCGGATCGACGCGGTGCAGGAGACTGGAAAACTCCATCGCCTCCTTCGCCGGGATCGAATAGCCGTGCATCACATGCAGCGGATAGCCCTTCTGCATCATGTGCAGCCGGGCAATCGCGCGCCAGGTGCCGCCGACCGCGAAGAAGGTGCGGCCCTTGAGGTTCCTCAGAAGCGGCTCGTCCTCGAGCTTTTCGCGCACGATCTTTTCCGCGGCCTTGATCGACCGCGCCGAGGCGTCTGCAAGCGACAGCGAGCCGAGCGGCATCGTGATCCCCTGGCCGATCTCCTTGCCTTTTACGTCGATAAGCTCAAGCGAGCCGCCGCCGAGGTCGCCGATCACGCCGTCGATATCGATGGACCCGGAGATGACGCCGAGTGCGGCGAGTTTCGCTTCGCGGTCGCCCGAAAGAACTTCGATCTCGCAGCGGCAGATTTTCTTGGCGCGCTCGATGAAGGCGCCGCCGTCGCTCGCATCGCGCACGGCGGCTGTCGCAATCGCAATCGCTTCGCCGACCTTGATGACGTCGCAGAGCGCACGGAACCGCGCGAGCGCAGAAAGCGCTTTCTCGACCGCGTCGGGGGCGAGCCTGCCCTTGGTCGCGACTTCCCTGCCAAGACCGCACAGCGCTTTCTCGTTGAATAGCGGCGTAAGATTCCGGCTCAGCCGCTCGTAGACGACGAGCCGGACGGAGTTCGAGCCGATATCGAAAACGGCAACGGGCTTGCTCGCAGGCAATCGCCCCGGCGCCTCAGCCGGATTGCTTTGTCCGCTCCGTCTTGCGGACGAGACTGCGCGGAGAAGAGTCTTTGAGAGATTTGCCACGTCCCGAGAGGCTCGGATTGGTCATGAAATACTGATGGGCGTTGAACGATTCTTCGCCCTCGCCCAGCTTTATGCGTTCCGAACTTCCGTCGGGCAAGACCCGCCAGCTTTGCTCGTTGTCCTTGAGATTCGCGACCATGATCTGGTCGAGCACCTGCTGGTGCACGGTCGGGTTGAGAATCGGAACCAGCGTTTCCACGCGCCGGTCGAGATTGCGTGGCATCAGGTCGGCGGACGCAATGTAAACGGCAGCCTTCCGGTGCGGCAGGCCGTGGCCCATGCCGAAACAGAAAATGCGGCTGTGCTCGAGGAAGCGGCCGACGATGGATTTCACGCGGATGTTCTCGGAGAGGCCCGCGACGCCCGGCCGCAGGCAGCAGATGCCGCGCACCACGAGATCGATTTCAACGCCCGCGCGGCTCGCGTCGTAAAGCGCGTCGATCACGACCGGATCGACCAGCGAATTCATCTTGGCCCAGATCGCGGCAGGCTTGCCCGAGCGGGCATGCGCCATCTCTTGTTGAATGTGATCGAGGATGCGCTGCTTCAGGCTGACGGGGGAAACCGCCATCACTTCGAGACCCTGCGGCTCCGCGTAGCCCGTGATGAAATTGAAGATGCGCGAGACGTCGCGTGCAATCACTTCGTCCGAAGTGAAGAAGGAAAGATCCGTGTAGATGCGTGCGGTGACCGGATGATAGTTACCGGTGCCGAGATGACAGTAGGTCGCAACCGACTTGCCTTCGCGCCGCACGACCATCGATATCTTGGCATGTGTCTTCAGTTCGATGAAGCCGAACACGACCTGCACGCCCGCGCGCTCGAGGTCGCGCGCCCAGCGGATGTTCGCTTCCTCGTCAAAACGCGCCTTCAGTTCCACGAGCGCGGTCACGGACTTGCCGGCTTCCGCCGCTTCCGCGAGCGCTTTGACGATCGGGCTGTCGGACGAGGTGCGGTAGAGCGTCTGCTTGATCGCGATCACGTTCGGATCGAGCGCCGCCTGCCGCAGGAACTGCACGACGACGTCGAACGACTCGTAGGGATGATGGACGATCAGGTCCTTCTGCCGGATCGCCGCAAAACAATCGCCGCCCTGGTCGCGGATGCGCTCCGGGAAGCGCGGGTTATAGGTCTTGAACTTCAGGTCGCGCCGCTCGATGGAAACGAGCTGGTTCAATTCGTTCAGCGCGAGCATGCCGTCCGAAACGAAGGTTTCGTATTCGAGCACGTTCAACGCATCTGCAACGAAATCGCGCAATTGCGGCGGTGTGCCCGCCTCGATTTCGAGACGGATCACCGAGCCGCGGCGGCGGCGCTTCAGTGCGGTCTCGAATACGCGCACGAGATCTTCGGCTTCTTCCTCGACCTCGATATCGCTGTCGCGGATGACGCGGAACGCGCCCTGGCCGCGCACGACATAGCCGGGAAAGAGCTTTGCGGTGAACAGCGCAATCACCGCTTCGAGCGCAATGAACCGTGCCTCTTTGTTTTCGCCCTCCGGCAGCCGGACGAAGCGCTCGATCTGCGCAGGCACGCGGATCAGCGCGTTCATGCCCTTCTGGTCGCTGATGCGCGACAACTGCAAGGCAAGCGAGAAGCCGAGGTTCGGAATGAACGGAAACGGATGCGACGGATCGATCGAAAGCGGCGTCAGCACCGGAAAGATTTCGTGCAGGAAGGTCTGCTCGATCGCAGCGAGATCGGCCTTCGAAAGATCGGCGGCATCGACGATGACGATGCCATTTTCGGAGAGCAGCTTGCGCAGCAGCCGAAGCTGTTCCTGCTGTTTCGACGCGAGCTTCGCGGTCTCCGAGACAATCTCGATCAGCTGTTCGGCGGGCGAGAGCCCGTCCGGGCTCGGCGTGGTGACACCCTCGCGCACCTGCCCTTTGAGGCCGGCCGCACGCACCATGAAGAATTCGTCGAGGTTCGCAGCCGAGATCGAGAGGAAGCGCAGCCGCTCCAGCAGCGGATGTTTTTCGTTCTCGGCTTCCTCAAGCACGCGTCGATTGAAGCTCAGCCAGGAAAGTTCGCGGTTGATGAAACGCTCGGGCTTGCCGCGCAGCTCCAAAGCCTCCGGCGAAACGGCCGGAGTGCTCGCCTCCGCGATCGGGAGGTCGGCTGGGGATTTGAACTCGAGATTCATTTACGCCTCGGCGCCCTTCCAGCGCTTGAACGCAATCATAGGCAGAATTCACGAAAACTATATGACCGTAAATTGTGCAATCATTACAAGAAGATGAAAGAACTACGCCCGCAACAGCGCGGAGACGAAAGCCCGGGTCGCGGGCTTGCCCGCGGCGAGCGCGGCCGCGTCGATCCGGGCCACGAGTTCGCGCGCGCTTCCGAGCGAGCGTTCCATCCTCGGCAACAGATACGCAATCAGATCCTGCTCGACCGCGATCTGCCGGTCGGCAAACAGTTTCACGAGCACGGCGGCGATCAGTGCATCGTCCGGCGCGTCCAGTTTCGCCGCCGGCACGAGGCGCAGGCGCGAGGCGAGATCGGGAAGCGACGCCATCCCGCTTTCCAGCGCGCGATCCGAAGTGAAGAGCAGCGAGGCGCCGTCTTCCTTCGCAAGATTGAACAGATGAAACAGCGCAGGCTCGTCGTAATCGCCGGGGATCAGGTTCTCGATGACGAGTGCGCCGGTCGCCAACGCACGAGGCACCTCTTCGCGCACGAGCAGACGCGAGGGCATCGTGCGTGCGCCCGCGCGCTCGGCCCAGATTGATGCGAGATGGCTCTTGCCGGAGCCGTGCGGGCCCGTGATCGCCGCGGCATAAGACGGCCAGTCGGGCCAGCGCTCGACCAGCGCGAGCGCCGCTTCGTTCGCGCGGCTTTCCAGAAAATCGTCGCGGCGAAAGCTCACGACATGCGGCAGTTCGAGCGGAAGCTGCCGCGCGGCACTGGCTCGCATTTCAGCGGTCCCTTGGGCGGCGCTTCGGCGCAGCACCCGTGTAGATGCTGCTCGCCATGTACTGGCGCAGCGCGAACCGCATCAGCACGCCTATTGCGGCCGCCAACGGCACCGCAAGCAGGAGCCCGACGAAGCCGAACAGATAGCCGAACGCGAACAGCGCGAACATCAGCCAGACGGGATGGAGTCCGACGCTTTCGCCGACGAGCTTCGGCTGAAGAATGTATCCCTCGATGAACTGCCCGGTCAGGAAGATTGCGACGATCAGGAGAATCCACTGCCAGTCCGGCCAGAACTGCGCGATCGCAACCACACTGGCGAGCAGAAGTCCGGTCAGCGATCCGACATAGGGAATGAAGCTGATGATGCCGGAAATCATGCCGATCAGAAAACCGAAGTTCAGCCCCGCGAAGGTCAGCGCGAGCGCGTAGAAGGCGCCGAGCACCAGTCCGACGCCCGCCTGCCCGCGCACGAAGCCCGCGATTGCGAGATCGATCTCGCGCGCGAGCGCGCGGACGGTTTCGCGGTTCCTGCGGGGAACCCAGCTGTCCACCTTCGCCATCATCTTGTGCCAGTCGTAGAGCACGTAGAACGCGATCACCGGCGCGACCACGAGCAGCGACACGATCGAGAACAGCGCCTGCCCGCCCGCCCAGATCGACCCGATGAATGTCACCATCCACTTCGCGCCTTCGGTGACGATCTCTCCGATCGACTTGGTCAGGTCCGGCAGGCGGTCGCCTGCGATCTTGGTAAGCCACTCCTTGGTTTCGTCGGTCAGCACCGTTTGCAGGCGGGTGACCGCACCCGGCAGGCCCTGCACGAATGCCGATATCTGCGTGCCGAGGATCGGCAGGAACAGAAGCGCCAGCACGACAAAGCTCAGGATCACGATCGCGATCATGATGAGCGATGCAAACATGCGGCTGATGCCGTAACGCTCGAGCCGGTCGGCGACCGGGTTCAGGAAATAGGCGAGCGTGACGCCGGCCACGAACGGCAGCAGCACCTCGCGCAGAACCCACATCGCGAGCACGAACAGCACGAGTGCGCCGACCCAGAACAATGCCTGCCGCTGGAAATTCATCGCTTCGGCTCCGCGCCGTGAGAGGCGATATGCTTCATCCATTCCACAAGATAGGCTCCGGCGGAAATGATCGTAAGGCCGCCCGCGAGCAGCAGGGCAACATTCTTCGCCTGCCCCGGGTCGAACTTGAAGCCGCTGGACGCGAGCATCAGTGCCGCAAGCGCGATCTGCGCGGCAGTGTTCAGCTTCGACACGATCAGCGGCTGGATCTCGACCGGCTTGTTCATGATCCAGGACAGCACGACGGCGCCCATGATCATGATGTCGCGCGAGACCACCGCAATCACGATCCAGCGGGGGAGCAGCCCCTCGAACGAGAGCGTGACATAGATCGACATGAGCAGCGCCTTGTCGGCCAAGGGATCCAGATAGGCGCCGAACTCGGTCTGTGCGTTGAAGCGCTTGGCTAGGAACCCGTCCACCGCATCGGAAATCCCGGCCGCCACGAACAGCCAGAACGCCAGCATCATGTTGCCGGACGTAATCGCCCAGATCACCACCGGCACCGCGACGATACGGCCTACCGTGATCAGATTCGGCAAACTTTGCAGCACGTAAGACGCTCCAATCATTCCCGGAAAGCTTGGCTACCTGCAAAAACTTCAGCCGCCAACCGCGGCCAGCAGATTCCGGGGTGCAGCCCCGGAATCCGGCTAGGAAAACCCACGTTCCACGCGCTATTCACACGGCCGGAAGCGAAAAGCGGAACCCCAAGGAGCGCCCGATGTCCGGCAAGGAAGGCGGCCTGAGTTACCGGCAGGCAGGCGTCGATATCGACGCCGGCAACCGGCTGGTCGATCTCATCAAGCCCTTCGTGCGCGCGACGCGCCGCCCCGGCGCGGACGCCGAAATCGGCGGCTTCGGCGGCGTGTTCGATCTCAAGGCACTCGGCATGCGCGACCCGCTCCTGGTCGCGTCCAACGACGGCGTCGGCACCAAGGTCAAGCTCGCGATCGACGCGAACCGCCACGACACCATCGGCATCGACCTGGTCGCCATGTGCGTGAACGACCTCGTGGTGCAGGGCGCCGAGCCGCTGTTCTTCCTCGACTATTTCGCGACCGGAAAACTCGTACCCGAGCATGTGGCGCAGGTCGTGAAGGGAATCGCCAAGGGCTGCGAAGAAGCGGGCTGCGCGCTGATCGGCGGCGAGACTGCGGAAATGCCGGGGCTCTATTCCGGAGACGACTACGATCTTGCCGGCTTTTCGGTCGGCGCGGTGGAGCGCGATGCGCTGCTGCCGCGCGCGGACGTGAAGGCGGGCGACGTACTGCTCGGCCTGCCCTCTTCCGGCGTGCATTCGAACGGCTACTCGCTGGTGCGCAAGATCGTCGAGAAAAGCGGCATGAAACTCGATGCAGTGGCGCCGTTCGATTCTTCCTGCACGCTCGGCGAAGCGCTGCTCGTGCCGACGCGGATCTACGTGAAGTCCGTGCTTGCAGCGATCAAGGCTTCCTCTGGCATCAAGGCGCTCGCCCACATCACCGGTGGCGGCTTCGTCGACAATATTCCGCGCGTGCTGCCGGAGAATACTGCGGCCAAGGTCGATCTTTCGAAAATTCCGGTGCCGCCAGTCTTTAAGTGGTTCGCCAAAGAAGGTGGCGTTGCAGAACTCGAAATGCTCCGCACCTTCAATTGCGGTATCGGCCTGATCCTTGCCGCCGATCCGGCGCAGGCGACCGGCGTCGAGAACGCGTTGCGCGCAGCCGGCGAACAGCCCATCCGCATCGGCGAGATCGTTTCACACAAGGGCGAGCCGGTGACGCTGTTCGACGGAAAGCTCGCGCTTTCATGAAGAAGCGCGTGGGGATCCTGATCTCCGGACGCGGCTCGAACATGCGGGCGCTGATCGAAGCCGCGAAGGAAAAAGACTACCCAGCGGAAATCGTGCTCGTGATTTCAAATGTCGCCGACGCCAGCGGTCTTGAATTCGCACGCGGGAACGGCATCGAGGCGCAAGTCATCGAACACAAGAAATTTCCATCGCGCGAGATTTTCGACAACGCGATGGATGTTGCGCTCAACGCCGCCAACGTCGAGATCGTGGCGCTCGCCGGTTTCATGCGGCTCCTGTCTCCTCGCTTCGTCGAGAAATGGCACGGACGGATGATCAACATCCACCCCTCACTGCTGCCTGCGTACAAGGGACTTCACACGCATAAGCGCGCGATTGAGGCCGGAGAAAAGTTCGCGGGCTGCACCGTGCATTTCGTGACGCCCGAACTCGACGACGGTCCTGCAATCCTTCAAGCGCAGGTGCCGGTGCTTCCCGGCGACAGCGAAGACACCCTCGCCGCCCGCGTGCTGGAACAAGAGCACAGGATTTATCCGCAGGCCTTGCGTCTCGTCGCCGAAGGCAAGGCGAAGCTCTGAAAAGAAGATGGCATCATAACTCGGGCTTGCCCGAGTTTTGAATTATAGAAAAACCCAAGTCGGATAGATCCGACTTGGGTTGGAATTTGCCCGGCCGTGAGACTTTGCTTATGGAGAAAGACTACTTCTTATGCGGCGGCTCGCCGATGTGGCCCGCGCGCGTGATGAAGGGTTCCTCCATCGCCGCAAGATGACGCGAGCGGCGGATCAGCGAACCGAGCAGCAGCACGAAAACCGCGCCCGCAGCCGCGGCCGGATAATGCAGCTGGTCCAGCATCGCCGGGTTGAAGACGCGCGCGAGCGCGCCGTCCTTGATCATGATGTCGCCCGCGACCCAGCCGAGCAGACCCGCGCCCGCCCACACGAGGATCGGGAAACGGTCGAGCAACGCCATCAGGAGTGCGCTACCCGCGATGATCATCGGGACCGAGGTCACAAGACCGAAGCCGATCAGCACCGCCTTGATGGTCGATGCATGCGCGGGATCGAGCGCGACAGCCGCGGTTTCGGCGGCAGCCGCAATCGCGATCACATTGTCGAGGCTCATGACGATATCGGCGACCGCGACGATGCGAACCGCTTTCCAGAGGTTGCTCGCCGCTTCGATCTTCTCGTTCTCTTCGTCTTCGGGAACGAGCAGCTTCACCGCGACCCATAGGAGCAGCACGCCGCCGATCAGCTTCAGCCACTGGTAGCCCATGGCTTCGGCGACCACGAGCGTGAAAACGATGCGCAACAGCACCGCGACACCCGCGCCGAGTACCATGCCCCAGAAGCGTTCCTTCGGCGGCAGCATGCGGCAGGCCAGCGCGATCACCACCGCGTTGTCGCCGGAGAGAATGATGTTGATGCCGATGATCTTCAGCGCGGCGATCCAGAACGCCGCCTGCGTCATGTCTGTGAGAAGAAAGTCCACGCGCCTCTCCCGTTTGTTCACGGGATGGCGTCGTTGATCTGCGCAATCCCGCACCCGCATTTATACGGGTGTATAAGTTCCGTAACGGGAATAAAGAAAACGCCCGGCTCTGCCAAGCAAAACCGGACGTTTGCAGCGCAATAAGCGACAATATCGACCCTGCAACTCGCAGGATCGAGGCGGTCAATCGACGATTTCTTCCGGCTTAAAGAAGAAATCGATTTCGATCTTCGCGTTCTCGGGGCTGTCGGAGCCGTGCACCGAGTTCGCCTCGATCGACTCCGCGAATTCCTTGCGGATGGTCCCGGCATTCGCCTTCGCGGGATCGGTCGCGCCCATCACTTCGCGGTACTTCGCGACGGCGTTGTCGCCCTGAAGCACCTGCACCACCACCGGGCCCGAAGTCATGAACGTGACGAGGCTTCCGAAGAACGGGCGCTCCTTATGAACGCCATAGAAGCCCTCGGCCTGCGTCTTGCTCATCTTGATCCGCTTCTGACCGATGATGCGAAGGCCGGCGGCCTCGATCTTCTGGTTGATCGCGCCCGTGAGGTTACGCTTGGTCGCGTCGGGCTTGATGATCGAGAAGGTGCGTTCGACCGCCATGTGCTTTTCCTGCTTGTTCGGGGATTTGTAAAAGTTGGCGGGTCTATAGCGGCGGCGGCGGATCGCTTCAAGGCGGGCTTTTCTTTGCCATAACTGGCTGGCAAGGAAGCCTTCCCGCCACGTCGAGATGCCCGCCCTCCCATGCACGCCAGCGCGCTTCCCCCGCTTTCGATGACGCGGCGCCTGTTTGCGGCCGCGCTCGTCGCGGCACTCGTCAATTTCTACGCACTCTATCCCGGCCTCTATCACCACGACGCCTGGGCTTATGTCGCGATGCTCCGCACCGGCAGCTGGAACAACTGGCAGCCGCCGCTTCTCGCCTATCTATGGATTCCGCTGCAATGGTTCTGGTCCGGCCCGCAGCCGATGCTGGCTCTTTTCCTCGCGGGCTACTGGAGCGGCTTCGTCCTGATCGCACTGAGCTATCGCGACGAAGAGAGCAATACGCTCCCCTATTTCGTTTTCGCCATGGCCTTCTTCCCGATGGCGATCAATTACAACGGCCAGCTCGTCAAAGACATCGCGATGTCGATCTCGATGCTGCTGGCTGCCGGCATCGCAGCACTCCTGCTGCGCGGCTATTTCAAACGCACGCGCATCGCCGCCGCTTTCATGTGGCTCTTTATCCTGCTTGGCGGCTTCTTTCGCGCGAACGCGGTCTTCGGCATGCCGCCACTGATCGATCTTGCGATCTCCGCGGTGAGTCCGCGGTGGCGCACGCTTGGTTTCATCAAGCGCACGATCATGGCGGGCGCACTTTCGCTGCTGTT
>JAGXQU010000050.1 GCA_018335895.1 Hyphomicrobiales bacterium
CCGTAGGAGTCTGGGCCGTGTCTCAGTCCCAGTGTGGCTGATCATCCTCTCAGACCAGCTAAAGATCGTAGCCTTGGTGAGCCATTACCTCACCAACTAGCTAATCTTACGCGGGCCGATCTTCCGGCGATAAATCTTTCCCCCGAAGGGCTTATCCGGTATTAGCTCAAGTTTCCCTGAGTTATTCCGAACCAGAAGGCACGTTCCCACGTGTTACTCACCCGTCTGCCGCTCCGTATTGCTACGGCGCTCGACTTGCATGTGTTAAGCCTGCCGCCAGCGTTCGCTCTGAGCCAGGATCAAACTCTCAAGTTGAATGAGATCTTGATCGGCTTTGCTTTTGGTCACTACTTTTGACGAGTCCCAAGCACAAACAATCGCTTTCGCGATTGGATTGGCTTGATATCGAAACGTAGTTTCCGCCGAAGTCTCTTAATGACGTCCGCACCCACGAGTTTTCACCCGTAGAAGCGAGCCGTCCGCAAGGACTCCGCCGCCTACGTTTCTCTTTCTTCCGTTCCACAATTTCAAACAGCAGGGCCGAAACCCACCCTCCCAGCGGCCGGAGCCGAAAAAAGGGCCGTCAAAAGCCTCTCTTCCGGAAGGCCGGAAGCGACCGAGGTCGATTTGAAGCTTAAACGAGCGCAGTCGCGGCGAGGCGGCTGCGTTTCGTGAGGCGGGGTTATATGCGGGGCTTTACGCTAGTGTCAAGCAAGTTTGGCAGCAAAAAATGCGATTCTTCGCTTCCGGGTGCAGCGCTTAACTCCGCGCAATGTAAGGCAAATTTGTTATGGCAGGTACGTTGCGTCATCTTGGTGCCATCATGGTGGGGTGTTTGAAACATTGATGCGCGTTAATCTGTCCGCGCATCCGGAATTCAGGCCTTCTACAGTGCCATGACCAGCCAGGGGATCCAGGAGAGGGACACCCCGGGCCCGCCGCAAGGGGAGCAAGACAAATCGTGGACCAGCGACGAGCGGCCGGCGAAGGGCTCGAACCCCTGGCTGCGGAAATCGATCTCGGCAACGAGCCTCCGCTTGGCGTTGACGGCCATGACGAGGAGCCGATCGACCGTCGCGCCGTGTCGGTGCGCTGGCTCGCTGCGACCGTAATCACCGCCGTATCCGGAGCGGGCCTCATGGGCGGCGCAGTTTATGCCGCGCTCGACGGAGACTATCGCTTCGCCGCGGCGCCGGAGGTTGTGCGTATCGCTGCAAAGTCCGGCAGCGAACGTTCGATCAATCCGAACCGCAAAGGCGATCGCATCAACGTGCTGAGCGAAAACGTGCTCGCGCGTCAGGTGTTGCGCGTCTCGACCACCGTGCGTGTCGGCGAACGCGAGATCGTGCGCGTGCGCCCGTTTGTGCGTGTCGCAACCAGTCTCGCGCTGTCGCCCTCCGCTGCCTCCGCGAACATCCCGGCCTTCAACCCTGTGAAACTCATGGGCGAAGACGACCAGACCGCGGAAGCCACGGACATCGAACCGACCGGCGAGCTTTCGATCGTGATGCGCGATCTCGCGCAACTTCCCGCGACCGCGCGCGTTGCCGGCACCGCGCGCCTGGACGACGTGCTTATTCGCGTGCGCGAACATCTCGAAATGGCGGCAAACCCGTCAGCGCCGGCACTTCCGATACAAGGTTTCACGCTCGGCAACGCGCTCGGCTATGCCGCCGAAGGAAGCGTGCGGGGCATTCTCGAGCCGCTACAGGCCATCGCCGAAAACATGATGGTCGTGCAGAAGACGACGGTCGAGACGAAAGGCGGCAACGACTGGACCGAAAGAACTGTCGTCGCGAAGAGAGGCGATACGCTTGCATCGATCCTGAAGGAACTCGGCACGCAGCCGGAGCCCACGCGCGCCTTGATCGCCGCATTCAATCGGGGCCGCGACGGCGCCCTCAAGGAAGGCCTTCGCGTTCGCATTCTGATGACGCCGGCGCCGACCGGGGGCATCCAGCCGCTGCGCATCTCGATCTTCAACGACACCGCGCATGAAGGCACGGTCGCGCTTTCGGATGTCGGCCGCTACGTCTCGGTTGCGGAACCGCGCGACATGCAGATCGCGAAGTCGGCGGGCGACGATGACGAAGAAGACGGCAAGATGCGCCTCTACAATGCGATCTACGAGACGGCGCTCCGGAACAACGTGCCCACGAATATCATCGAAGCGCTGATCAAGGTCTATTCCTTCGACGTGGATCTTCAGCGCCCCGTGAAGGCGGGAGACTCCTTCGACATTCTCTATGCCGAAGACGAAAGCGACCTGAAAGGCGAAGTACAGTTCGCCTCGCTCAACCTCTCCGGCGAGACGCCGCGCCGCTACTATCGCTTTCACACCACCGACGACGGCGTGATCGACTATTACGACGAGTCCGGAAAGAGCGCGAAGAAATTCCTGATGCGCAAGCCGCTCGCCGGCGGCGTATTCCGCTCCGGCTTCGGCATCCGCCGCCATCCGATCCTCGGTTATTCGCGCATGCACTCCGGCGTCGACTGGGCCGACGATACCGGCTCGCCGATCTATGCCGCAGGCAACGGCACCATCATTCACGCCGACTGGAGTTCGGGTTACGGCCGCCGCATCGAGATCCAGCATCTCAACGGATACGTCACGACCTATTCGCACATGTCGGGCTTCGCGCGCGGCATTCAGGAAGGCGTCAAAGTACGCCAGGGCCAGATCATTGGCTTTGTCGGCAACACCGGCCTCTCGACCGGGCCGCACTTGCACTATGAAGTCGCGATCAACGGCAACTATGTCGACCCGATGCGCATCAAGCTGCCGCAGGGCCGCGTATTGGAAGACCAGTTCCTTCGCGCGTTCGAGCGCGAGCGCGAGCGCATCAACGGCATTCTCGGGCAGGGCGCGCCCGGCCGCGTCGCCAACGTCCGCTGACTACCGGTACGAAACTTCGGAACGCTTGCCGGCCGTGACTGCGATCTCGCGCTCGGTACGCTTGTCGTCCTTGGTGATCACCACGACGACATACTTGCCTGCATTCAGCGCGACGTTGACCTCCGCGTCGTAGTGCGTCCCGACCCACTTGCGCTGGCCGTTGATGTCGCGCTCGGCACTGTAAATTTCGATCGTATTTCCTTCAGGCACCTTGATCGCCGCGATACCCGCTTCGATGTTGAAGTTCGCGCGGGTGGTGTCGCCCGACTTCACCTGAACCGGGAACGTACGTCTCGCATAGCCCACCCCGACGACCACTTCGTAGTGGCCCGCCGGCAGGTCGAACTGCGAAAGCTCGTCATAATGGGTTGCAATCCATTCCCCCTTCACCGTATCGCTCTGGGCGGGGCGAAAAACCTCGACCGCAATGCCGTCTTCGACTTTGGGGCCACCTTCGGCATAGACCGCGCTGACCGCGAGCCTGCCGACATCGAGCGTCATCGAAACGTTGATGGAATCGCCCGCCGCAACGGAGAACGTCTTCTTCGTTTTCGACGCGCCTTTGGTGAGCGTAATCACATAGTCGCCCGCGGGGAGCACGAAACGCGGCACCGGCTCATATTCGGTTGCGACGTACTTGCCGTCTGCGGTGTGAACCTCCCACGCCACGCGATCGGCCTTGTCGCCGGAACCCGCAATAGAACCTTCGCTCGTCACGTAACCCGCATCGAGCGATACATCCAGCCCGGCGAGCTTGCCCTTTTCGACCTTGACAGGAAATTCGCGCTTCACCTGGCGATAGGCGACTTCGACGACGTATTCGCCGGGCGGCACTTCGCCGATGCCGGGAGTGCCGTAAACGCTCGCAGCCAGTTCGCCCTTCTTTCCGTCGCTGCGAACCTTGAAGAAAATCCACCCGACGCTGTTCTCGCCGGAAATCGGATCGCCGCCTTGCGCCAAACGCACGACGCCGCGGAAATTTCTCCCCTTCAACGTATCGGGCTCGGGTTCGGGCTTGGCGGGCGCCTGCGTCTGCACCTTCTCGCCCTGCACGGCCTGCACGGCTCTGCCGAGCGCGGTCTCCAGGGCTGATGCATTGCTCGCATCGAGATAGACCCCGTTGGTCGCACGCGCGATGCATTGCAACTGGCTCTTCGCAGCCGGATCGGTGATGTTGAAGCCGATCACATGTGCGGTGAAATTCACGCCGGCCTTCGTCAGTTCGGCGGCGACCGCGCAGGGGTTGGGCGAACATGTTTCGATGCCGTCGGAAACGAGAATGACGGTCGCCTTGTTCTTGGTTGAGCGGAGCGCCTGCGCGGCCGCGCGGAGCGAATCCGCCATCGGCGTCTTGCCTTTCGGATTGAGCGCGCGAACCGCGGAACGAATCTTGTCCGCATCGAAATCCCCGACCGGAACGACGAGTTCGATATCCCTGCAATCGCCCTTGGCGCGATGGCCATAAGCCATCAGGCCGAGCCGGTCGGTGTTCCTCCATTTGGACAGAATGGAATCGACCGCCTTGCGAGCAGCCGTGATCTTGGTCTGTCCATCGACCTGTCCCCACATCGAGCCGGAGGCGTCGAGGATCAGGATGGCATCGCCCTGCGCGGAAGCAGCGCCGCCAAATCCGAAGACCGTAACGAATAGCGAAAGAATGAAACGGCGCATTGTCATTGTTCAATTCTTTCAAACGGCCGGAACCAGCGGCACCGACGGACAAGACTTCACCGGCATCGCGCCTGCGCGAACAGAAAAACTAGCGCCGCCGGAATGCCGCAAGAATATCGTCGAGAAAATCATCGGCGCTTTGCAATTTCGGGCCGCTGACGACGAAAAAGATAATGCCCTGATCGGGCAGACAGCGGATAGCAGCGGTATTTTCCCCGTGATGGGCGAAGATGGTGAATTTCTTTGGGTCCACTTCACGAACACCCACGCGGCGAAGCGAGTCTTCGACGCGCTGCTTGCAGGATTCCAGCGGCATGCGCGCTTCGATCCATTCCGTCGTGACGGCCGGTCCTGCAACTGCGGACTGGCTAAACAAAGCGGCCGCTCCGAATAGGACGGCAGCGAAAGTGTGTTTCATATACGGCCCCGATTTTCGATGAACGCTGGGCCAAATCATAACCATGGAGCGCTGCAAGACAACGCTACCCCTGGGCACATTTTCGTCATCGCAATGGAATTTGAACCATTGCGGCAACGACCGCCGGTTAAGCTTATTAAATTGCAAAACCTGAGCGGGAAGAGCCGGATCATAAAAAAAACGGCCGGGCAGGTACCCGGCCGTTTCCGTTCTATCAGGCAGCGCGCCCGACTGCGCTCTTGCCGGACGTATCGAAAAGCAGCCGGTCTGCGCTCGAGCCGACCTTCACCTTCGTGCCGTCCTTGATCTCGCCGCCGAGCAGCTTCTCGGCGAGCGGGTCCTGCAACATCTTCTGCATCGCGCGTTTCAAGGGACGCGCCCCGAAAGCCGGATCGTAGCCCTTCTCCGCGAGCAGCGCGCGGGCTTCGGGCAAGAGCTCGATCTCGATCTTGTGCTCGTCCAAGAGCTTCTGAAGACGCGCCATCTGGATGTCGACGATCGCGCCCATCTGCTCCTTCTTGAGCCGGTGGAAGAGAATGATCTCGTCCACACGGTTCAGGAACTCCGGACGGAAGCTTGCGCGCACGACGCTCATGACTTGCTCGCGCACCGAGTCCACATCGTCCTTCTCGCCGAGCGCGACGAGAAATTCCGCGCCGAGGTTCGAGGTCATGACGATCAGCGAATTCCGGAAATCGACCGTGCGGCCCTGCCCGTCGGTGAGGCGGCCTTCGTCGAGCACCTGGAGCAGCACGTTGAAGACATCCGGATGCGCCTTCTCGATCTCGTCGAACAGGATCACCTGATAGGGCCGGCGGCGCACCGCTTCGGTGAGCGAGCCGCCCTCCTCATAGCCGACATAGCCCGGAGGCGCGCCGATGAGACGCGCGACCGAATGCTTCTCCATGTACTCCGACATGTCGATGCGCTGCAGCGCATTCTCGTCGTCGAAAAGAAAGCGTGCGAGCGCCTTCGTAAGCTCGGTTTTGCCGACGCCCGTGGGGCCGAGGAACATGAACGAGCCGATCGGCCGGTTCGAATCCTGCAGGCCCGCGCGAGCGCGGCGCACCGCGGTCGAAACCGCATGCACGGCTTCCGCCTGTCCGACCACGCGTTTCGCGATCTCGTCTTCCATGCGCAGGAGCTTCTCGCGCTCGCCTTCGAGCATCCGGTCCACCGGCACGCCGGTCCAGCGCGAGACGACCTGCGCGACATGGTTCGGCGTCACCGCTTCTTCCAGCATTGCGCTCTTGCTCTGCTCTTCGACTTCCACGAGCCTCTTCTCGAGACCCGGAATGATCGAGTAAGTCAGTTCGCCCGCGCGCTGGTACTCGCCCTTGCGCTGGGCGATCGCGAGTTCGTTTCGCGCGCTTTCAAGATCGGCTTTCAGCTTCTGCGCAGAACCGAGTTTTTCCTTCTCGCTCTGCCAGCGCGACGTCAAAGACGCCGACTGCTCCTCGAGCGAAGCGACTTCCTTCTCGATTTTTTTCAACCGGTCTTTCGAGGCCGAGTCGGTTTCCTTCTTCAGCGCCTCCTGCTCGATCTTGAGTTGCATCAGGCGGCGATCGACTTCGTCGAGTTCTTCGGGCTTGCTGTCCACCTGCATGCGCAGCCGCGCAGCCGCCTCGTCCATCAGATCGATGGCCTTGTCGGGCAGGAAACGGTCAGTGATGTAGCGGTTCGACAGCGAGGCCGCTGCGACCAGCGCCGAATCGAGAATGCGAACGCCATGATGGAGTTCGTATTTCTCCTTGATGCCGCGCAGGATCGAGACGGTGTCTTCCACCGTCGGCTCGCCGACGAACACGGGCTGGAAACGCCGCGCAAGCGCCGCGTCCTTCTCGACGTGCTTCCGGTATTCGTCGAGCGTGGTCGCGCCGACGCAATGCAGTTCGCCGCGCGCAAGCGCGGGCTTCAGCAGGTTCGATGCATCCATCGCGCCGTCGGCCTTGCCGGCGCCAACCAGCGTGTGCATCTCGTCGATGAACAGAATAATCTCGCCGTTTGCGGCGGTGACCTCCTGCAAGACGCCCTTCAAACGCTCCTCGAATTCGCCGCGATACTTCGCGCCGGCAATAAGGGAGCCGAGATCGAGCGCGAGCAGCTTCTTTTCTTTCAGGCTCTCCGGCACGTCGCCATTGACGATGCGAAGCGCAAGGCCCTCGACGATCGCAGTCTTGCCGACGCCGGGCTCGCCGATCAGCACCGGGTTGTTCTTGGTCCGGCGCGAAAGCACCTGCACCGTGCGGCGGATTTCCTCCTCGCGGCCGATCACCGGATCGAGCTTGCCGTTGCGTGCCGCCTCGGTGATGTCGCGCGCATAGCGCTTCAAGGCATCGTAGGCGTTTTCTGCGGAAGCGGAGTCCGCCGTGCGGCCCTTGCGAATCTGCTCGATGGCGGCATTGAGATTCTGCGGCGTGAGCCCGCCGCGCGCGAGCAGCTTGCCCGCCTCGGTATCCTTTTCGAGGGTCAGCGCGAGCAGCAGGCGCTCGACCGTGACGAAGTTGTCGCCCGCCTTCTCCGCGGCCTTTTCAGCGGTCGCGAACACGCGCGCGAGCTGCGGCGTGAGATAGATCTGGCCGGCGCCCGCGCCTTCCACTTTCGGCATCTTGCCGAGCGCGATTTCGACAGCCGCGAGTATGTCCTTTGCGTTGCCGCCCGCGCGGCCGATCAGGCCCGCCGCGAGACCTTCGGGATCGTCGAGCAACACCTTCAGAAGGTGCTCGGGCGCAAATTGCTGATGCCCTTCGCGCAGCGCGAGCGACTGCGCCGACTGCACAAAACCCCGGGCGCGCTCGGTATATTTTTCGAAGTTCATAGGCTTTCTCCTTCGGCCTGCCGCCTCTCGTCCCGCCTGGGCCCGGACGCGGCATCCGTATGATCAGATGGGGGCTGTCCGATGAGCGGAAAAGACCCCAAAAGTGAAAAATCGGGTTCTGTTAACGCTTGCCCGGCGGGGCCGGTTCGGGGGAAATGCCGCCCATGTCCGATCCCGCCCGCGTCGTCTCCCTGTACCGCTATCCCGTTAAGGGTCTCTCCGGCGAACTCCTCAAAAGCGTTTCGCTTACACCCGATGCGACCTTCCCGGCCGACCGCGCCTTCGCGATCGAGAACGGCCCCTCGGGCTTCGATCCGGCGGCGCCAAGCTGGCAGCCCAAAATCAAGTTTCTGTGCCTGATGCGGAATGCGAAGCTCGCGGCGCTGGAAACAAACTACGACGACGCGAGCGGCACCTTGACCGTGATCAAGGACGGCATGCCGCTCGTCGAAGCGAGCCTGAAGACCGAAGCAGGCCGCGGAGCGATCGAATACTTCTTCGAGGAGTTCATGGGGCGCGAAGCGCGCGGGCCGGTAAAGG
>JAGXQU010000051.1 GCA_018335895.1 Hyphomicrobiales bacterium
GCCGGGACCCGATGCCGGGTTTACCCGGCGTCGCTATTAAAAAAGCCCAAGCCGGATAAATCCGACTTGGGCCCGGCCGTCGCAGAAATTCAAGACAGGAAAATTACTTCTTCTTCGGTTCGGCCTTAGCCGGAGCCTGCGGCGCTTCCTTCTTGAGCAGGTTCTCGATCTTGGCTTCGGAGCGAACCTTCATGACGACTTCGGCCTGCGCTTTTCGCACGACGAACGCCTGCACCTGATCCTTCACATCTTCGAATTTCGGGACCGGCTTCATGCGCTTGTCCTCGACCTTGATGACGTGAAAACCGAACTGGGTCTTCACCGGCTGCGAGATCTGGCCCTTGGTCAGCTTGAATGCGGCATCCGAGAACTCGGCGACCATCTGACCCTTGGTGAAATATTCGAGATCGCCGCCGTTGGTTTTCGCCGAGGGGTCGGTAGAAATTTCGCGGGCGAGCTTTTCGAAATCGGCGCCGCCCTTGAGCTTGGCGAGCACGTCCTGCGCTTCCTTTTCGGTCTTCACAAGAATGTGGCGTGCGCGAACCTCTTCTTCCGGCTGCGTTTTGGCGACCGACTCGTCGTAGAGCTTCTTCATTTCAGCGTCGGTCGACGCCTTCTTCGCGAGATCGCCGAGCAGCGCTTCCATCAGCACCTTGTTCTTCGCGTAAGCCATGCGCTGTTCGAAATCGGACGCCGCATCGAGCTTCTGCTTGGCGGCAGCCTGCGCGAGCGCGGTAAGATCGATCATGTAGGCGAGCAGCGCCTCCTTGCGGGCATTCGGCTCCTGCACCTGGAGGCTGGGGCCAACATCCGCTTCGGCGATGTCGAGATCGCTCTGACGAATTTCCACGCCGTTTACGCGGGCGAGCACCGGGTCGTCTTTCTTCTGCGCGCCTGCAAACTGCGGCGCGCCGATCGTCAGCGCGACACCCAGAAAGAGCGCGAGCGCGAGCGGAAATGCTGAAAGGCTGCGTTTCATCGGAATCCTCAAAAAAGCGGTGGCCGCCTGCGTCAGGCCAGCCGGGCCGGGATCGAATTTCGGGTTACTTCGTTAAGGGGCCATCGGAGGAAGAATGAAAGCACCCTTTTTCGAACTAAGGCGGGCGGAAAGTGACGGAAGTGCGGTGCTCTGGCAAGACTTTAGGCCTCCTGCGGCCGTCCCGTGCAATTGACAATGCCGAGACCCGTTCATATTTCTCCGGCAATCCCTTCCGATCATGAAAAAGCCTCTCGGCATCGTGATCCAGCGCCCATGCGGTAGTGCAATAAACCGCTCGTGCCCCGCGGCCTGAAAGCCGCCCGCGCGAACCTACTAAGGATGCTTTTTCGATGATCGGCTCGTTCGCCAGCAAGTTTTTCGGCTCCTCCAACGACCGGCGCATCAAGGGCTATGGCCCCCGTGTGAACGCGATCAACGCGCTGGAGGAAGAAGTAAAGAAACTCACCGACGAGCAGTTGCGCGCGCGCACCGATGAATTTCGCAAACAGGTCGCGGACGGTACGCCGCTCGACGATCTGCTGGTCCCCGCGTTCGCGACCGTCCGCGAAGCCGCTTGGCGCACGCTCGGCCAGCGCCACTTCGACGTGCAGCTGATCGGCGGCATGGTGCTGCACGAAGGCTCGATCGCCGAAATGAAGACCGGCGAAGGCAAGACGCTGGTCGCGACGCTTCCGGTCTATCTAAACGCGCTCGCCGGCAAGGGCGTGCATGTCGTCACCGTCAACGACTACCTCGCCAAGCGCGACTCCGAATGGATGGGTCAGGTCTACAAATTCCTGGGTCTCACCGTTGGCGTGATCGTGCACGGCCTCGACGACGCGGAGCGCAAGGCGGCTTACGCCTGCGACGTCACGTACGGCACCAACAACGAGCTCGGCTTCGACTACCTGCGCGACAACATGAAGTACGAGCTGCCCCAGATGGTCCAGCGCGAGCACTTCTACGCGATCGTCGACGAAGTCGACTCGATCCTCGTCGACGAAGCCCGCACCCCGCTCATCATCTCGGGCCCGCTCGACGACCGCTCCGAGTTCTACAACACCATCGACAGCTACATTCCCAAGCTCGCTCCGGAAGACTACGAGTTGGACGAGAAGCAGCGCACCGTGACGCTCACCGAGTCCGGCATGGAGCGCATGGAACAGATGCTAAGCGACGCAAAGCTTTTGAAGGCCGGCTCGCTCTACGACATCGAGAACGTCTCGGTCGTCCACCACGTCAACCAGGGCCTCCGCGCGCACCGCCTGTTCACGCGCGACAAGGACTACATCGTCAAAGACGGCGAAGTCGTCATCATCGACGAGTTCACCGGTCGTATGATGCCGGGACGGCGCTATTCCGAAGGCCTGCATCAGGCGCTTGAAGCCAAAGAGCACGTGCAGATTCAGCCCGAAAACCAGACGCTCGCCTCGATCACCTTCCAGAACTATTTCCGCCTGTACAAGAAGCTCGCAGGCATGACCGGCACCGCCTCCACCGAAGCCGACGAATTCCAAGACATCTACAAGCTCGAAGTCGTCGAAGTGCCGACCAACATCCCGATCTCGCGCGCCGACGAGCATGACGAGGTCTACCGGACTGCGGCCGAGAAATATAAAGCGATCATCGACACCATCGACGACTGCAAGACGCGCGGCCAGCCGATCCTCGTCGGCACCACCTCGATCGAAAAATCCGAGCAGCTTGCGGCGGCGCTGAAAGCCAAAGGCTTCAAACAAAAGAATTTCGACGACGCCGACGCCTTCCGCCCACTCTATGACGGCGACCAGAAGACGACGCAGGAAAAAGTTTTCGCGGTTCTGAACGCGCGCTACCACGAACAGGAAGCGCAGATCATCGCGCAGGCCGGTATTCCCGGCGCGGTCACGATCGCGACCAACATGGCGGGCCGCGGCACCGACATTCAGCTCGGCGGCAACGCCGACATGCGGATCAAGCAGGAACTCGGCGACATGGAGCCGGGTGAGCAGCGCAAACAGGCCGAGCAGAAAATCCGCGACGAGATCGCCCGCCTGAAGCAGATCGCGCTCGCCGCCGGCGGGCTCTACGTGATCGGTACCGAACGGCATGAGAGCCGCCGTATCGACAACCAGCTGCGCGGCCGCTCGGGCCGTCAGGGCGATCCCGGCCGCTCCAAATTCTATCTTTCGCTCGAAGACGATCTGATGCGCATCTTCGGCTCGAGCAATCTGGGCGGCATGCTCCAGAAGCTCGGCCTCCAGGAGGGCGAGGCCATCGTCCATCCGTGGATCAATAAGGCGCTTGAAAAAGCGCAGCAGAAGGTCGAGGCGCGCAACTTCGACATCCGCAAGAACCTCCTGAAATATGACGACGTCTCGAACGACCAGCGCAAGGTGATCTTCGAGCAACGCATTGATCTGATGCGCGAGGAGGATGTCTCCGAAACGATCGCCGATATGCGCCATGCCGTGATCGAGGAAATGGTAGCGCGCCATATTCCGCCGAACGCCTACGCGGAACAGTGGGATATCGAAGGCCTCGAGCGCGAAGTCGCCGAAGGCCTAGGACTAAAGCTCCCGGTTCAGGAATGGGCGAAAGAAGAAGGCATTGCTGACGACGAAGTACGCGAGCGCATCGTTCGCGCCGCCGACGAGGTCATGGCGGGCAAGGTCGCCAAGTACGGCGCCGAGCTTATGCGCTACGTAGAGAAATCCGTGCTGATGCAGACGCTCGATCATCTCTGGCGCGAGCACCTCGTCATGCTCGAGCATTTGCGGCAGGTGATCGGCCTCCGCGGCTTCGCGCAGCGCGATCCGCTGAACGAATATAAATCCGAGGCGTTCACGCTGTTCGAGGCGCTGCTCGCGCGGCTCCGTCAGGCGGTATCGGCGCAGCTGCTCAACATCGAGATCATGGAGCGTCCGCCGGAGCAGCAGCTTCCGGAGATGCAGGCGAGCCACATCAGTCCCGACACCGGCGATGACGAAATGGCGCGGCCGCGGCTGACTTCCGGCGCGCAGCCCAAGGGCGACCGCAACTCGCAGAACCCGGGCGATTGGGGCAAAGTCGGCAGGAACGAACCCTGCCCCTGCGGCTCCGGCAAGAAATACAAGAACTGCCACGGTCGTTTCGCGTAACGCGCGGGACAGGCAGAAAATAAAAGAGCGCCGCGCGAGAGTGCGGCGCTCTTTTCTTATCCGGATTTCGCTCTATCGCGTGAAGGAATTGACGCGGTCGTTATCTTCGGGCCGCTGCTGAAAGCTGCTCAAAGAAGGCGGCTGGCGCTGAGGCTGCGGCTGAATCTGCTGCGACGTCTGCTTCTTGGCCTGCTTGACCGGAGTTTTCTGCTGCTTCTTCACGACCGGCGCGCGGCGCGGTGTATCGTCTTCTTCATCGTCGTCCGCCGCCTGCTGTTGCTGCACCGAACTGGGCGGCACGCGGCCCGCAAAGGCCGGATTGCTGCCGCCGTCGTTTCTGTAGCGCACCGGCGCGGCAGGGATATTGCGCATCAGAAGCGCAGTGATGTCGTTGCCTTCGCTGCTGTGGCGGTGCTGGATCAGCTGCGCGATCTCGGGCTGGAGATGATAGGCCGGGCAGACCTTCGCCGGATCGAACGGCTTCATCGGGTCGTTCGGCACCGCGTTGAAGATGTAGCGCTTGGCGCAGACATCGATTTTCGGCTCCTGCCGCGTCACTTCGAAATGGTCCGAGCCCTCTTTCAGCATCCGCCAGAACGGAACGTTCGGGTTGTTGCGGTGACGCGCGAGGTTCGCGGCGGTCATCCGGAACGGAAATGCCTGCACCTGGAATGCGAGCTGCCCGCCATCGAAGGCTTCGCGCGCGAGCGCGAAGATTTCCGAGATCTGCTCGTCGGTCATGGCGTAGCAGCCCGAAGACGAGCAGTCGCCGTGGACCATCAGATGCGCGCCGGTGCGGTTATGCGCGCGGTCGAAATCGTTCGGGAAGCCGAGATTGAAAGCGAGGTGATAGCTGGAATGCGGGTTCATCTGCTCGGGTCGGATGAAATAGAAACCTTCCGGCGCCTGGCGGTCGCCCGTCTTGACCTTGGGACCCAGCTCGCCCGACCATTTGCAGATCGGAAACTTCCTCAGAAGCTCGAAGTTGCCTGCGGTCGTCTTCTTCCAGATTTCGAGTTCGGATTCTTCCTTGAAGATGCGAAGCAGAATGGGCGACTCTTTCGCCATCCCTTTTTCCTGCATCAGGGACATCGTCTGCGGCGAGATCGGACGCAGGTGCTTCTTGTTGCTGTCCGGACCGAAAGAGAAATTCTCGGCGCTGCATCCGGCGAGCACGAGGGCGCAGACGGCCGTTGCCGCCGCGACCCGAACCGATGCCCCTGGACGAAAGCGCAACGAATAACTCCCCAGAATGCACGCAAAAGTACTCTTAGCCATTGCGTAATGCGTTACCCTTGACGGCAAGTTACCGCAACCGCGGTTCCCGCAGCGGATAAATGCACATACGCACAAGCTGTTGAAAAATCAGAGATTTCTTCCGATGGCCAGGAATTTCTCGGCCCGGTGCTTCCTGATTTGCTCGCGCGAAAGCCCATTAAACCCCGCTAAAGCAGTCTGAATAGCCTTACCTGTTGCCGAAATCGTGGCGTCGGGATGGCGGTGAGCGCCGCCCGCCGGCTCGGCGATGATGTCGTCCACGACCCCAAACCTGAGCAGGTCCTGAGCGGTGATCTTCATATTGGTCGCCGCGTCCTGAGCCTTGGTGGTGTCCCGCCACAGAATCGAGGCCGCACCCTCCGGCGAGATCACGCTGTAAATCGAGTGCTCGAGCATCAGCACCTTGTTGGCGGTCGCAATCGCGATCGCACCTCCAGAGCCGCCTTCGCCGATAATGACCGAGACATTCGGCACCCCGAGCGCGAGGCCCGCGTCGGTCGAGCGGGCAATGGCTTCCGCCTGCCCGCGTTCCTCTGCGTCGATCCCGGGATAGGCACCGGCGGTATCGACCAGCGTCACCACCGGGACCTCGAAACGGTCCGCCAATTCCATGAGCCGCACCGCCTTGCGATAGCCCTCCGGCCTCGCCATGCCGAAATTGTGCATGATGCGCGCCTCGGTGGTCGACCCCTTCTCGTGGCCGATCACGCACACGCTCTGGCCGGCAAAGCGGGCGAAGCCACCGATGATCGCATGGTCGTCGCCGAACTTGCGGTCGCCCGCGAGCGGCGTGAATTCCTCGAACAGTTTGGCGATGTAGTCGGAGAAATGCGGACGCTGCGGGTGGCGCGCGACCTGCGTTTTCTGCCACGGCGTCAGATTCTCATAGATTTCGGAAAGCGCGAGTTCCGACTTCGCCTCCAGCCGGGCGACGTCTTCCGCAATCGCGAGCGCTTCGCCGCTTGCTGCAAGCGCGCGGAATTCCTCGATCTTTGCTTCGAGTTCGGCGACCGGTTTTTCGAAATCGAGATAAGTGCGCATCACGGCTCAAGGCTTCGAGGCCTCTAGCCCCGTAAAACGGGCGGAAGCTGCATGGCGACCCCCATCAAGTCAAGCGACGCAGCGGAATGAGGGTTATTTCTCCGCCATTGGGTGCAGATCGCGCACCATGTTCTTGAGGCGTTCGTCCAGAACATGGGTGTAGATCTGCGTCGTGGAAATGTCGGCATGCCCCAGAAGTGCCTGCACGACCCGAAGATCCGCGCCGTTCGCAAGCAGGTGGCTTGCGAAAGCATGACGCAGCACGTGCGGGCTGATCTTCGAAGGCGCGATCCCGGCGCAGGCCGCGAGCGCCTTCAATTCGCGGGCGACGTGCTGGCGGGTGACATGTCCGCTTTCTCCGAACGAAGGAAATAGCCACCGCTGTCCGGATGCCTTTACCGTCTCGCCACAAGCATCGAGATAGGCCTTCATCGCGCGCTTTGCCGCTTCCCCAATCGGCACCAGCCGTTCCTTGTTGCCCTTGCCCCGCACGATGATCGCGTCGTTCTTCGTCCGCGCCGCCGTCACGGGCAACGAAATCAATTCGGAAATGCGAAGACCCGACGCATAGAGAAGCTCGAGCAGGGCCGCGAGCCGCAATGCACGCAGGCGCCGCGCGCGTGCTTCCTTCGTATCGCCGCCTTGTGCCGCCTGCTCGTGCGCGGCCGCGAGCAGCTTCGTCACTTCCCCGACCGTCATGATCTTCGGCAGCGGCCGCCCGCGCCGCGGTCCTTCGAGCACGGCGGCAGGATCGTCTGCGCGCTTGCCTTCGGTATAGAGAAAGCGGTGCAACTGCCGGATCGCGGACAACTTCCGCGCGACCGAAGCGGCCGCAAGCTCGCGCTTGGCAAGCGCTGAGAGATAATCCCTGATCGTTTGCGTGCCGGCTTTGAGGAAGTTGTTTTTCCTGCCGGAAAGAAACGCGGCGTAGTCGTCGAGATCGCGGCGATAGGCGTCGAGCGTATTCCTGCTCGCATTGCGTTCGGTCGCGATCATGTCGAGAAACAGATCGCGCAGATCGCCCTTGGCGGCTTTTGCTTTTGCGTTCATCCGGCCGAATTGCCCCGTGGCACGGCTTCCCGGTCTGCGTAGCAGGATATTTTACAGGCCCCCGGGGAACCGCCATATCTGATGCCACAGGAAAATGAACATGGCCTCACCGCCGCCGATAGCGCTGCACCCGCAGTCCGAGACGTTCCGCAGACGTCTCGGCCGTCGCTCCGTCGTGCTCGTGGGCATGCCGGGCTCGGGCAAAAGCTCGATCGGCCGCAGGCTGGGCCAACGCCTTGGCCTCGATTTCTCGGATGCCGACGCGGAAATCGAACAGGCCGCCAATATGACCATCCCGGAGATTTTCCAGACCCGGGGCGAAGCGGAGTTCCGCAAGGGCGAGCAGAAGGTGATCGCGCGCCTTCTCGATGCCGGCCCGCAAGTGATTGCGACCGGCGGTGGCGCCTTCATGAACGCTGAGACCCGCGGACGCATCCGGGAAAAGGGCCTCTCAATCTGGCTGAAGGCCGATGTCGATACGTTGCTCAAACGCGTGAAGCGCAAGACCAACCGCCCGCTGCTGCAAAACCCCGACCCGGAAGGAACGCTGCGCAATCTCTTGGCCGCGCGCGAGCCGGTTTATGCCGAAGCGGACCTCACCATCGTCTCCTGCGAAGTACCGCACGAGGAAGTGGTTGAGGCCATCGTGAATTTGCTCGATACCTCGTTGCCCAATAGCGAACCGTAATCATGCCAGCCGCGAAGAAATCGAAACCCGAAATCGTCAAGGTCAAGCTCGGTAAGCGCAGCTATGACATCGTCATCGGCGAAAACCTGCTTGCCGACGCGGGCAAGCGGATTGCCAAATTGCGGCCCGGCACGGCGGTGGCGATCGTCACTGACGGCAACGTCGCGCATCATCACCTCGCGACGCTCGAGCGCTCGCTCGACGCCGCAAAGATCTCCTATCGCAGCGTGCTGCTGTCTGCCGGCGAAGGCACCAAGAACTACAGCAGTCTCGAGACCGTGGCGGAGGCAATCATTCAATCGCGTATCGAGCGCGGCGACCTCGTGATTGCGCTCGGCGGCGGCGTGATCGGCGATCTCGCGGGCTTCGCCGCGAGCGTCGTGCGGCGCGGCGTGGACTTCGTGCAGATTCCGACAACGCTTCTCGCCCAGGTGGATTCTTCCGTCGGTGGCAAGACCGGAATCAACTCGCCGCAAGGCAAGAACCTGATCGGCGCGTTCCACCAGCCCGCGCTCGTGCTCGCGGACCTGAGTACCCTCGACACGTTGCCTGCCCGCGAATTCCGCGCGGGCTATGCCGAGGTCGCGAAATACGGCCTCATCAACGACGCCAAATTCTTCGACTGGCTGGAAAAGAACTGGCGCAGCGTTTTCGCAGGCGGTGCGGCGCGGGCGAAAGCCGTTGCGACAAGCTGCAAGGCGAAAGCCGCAATTGTCGGCCGCGACGAGCGCGAAAGCGGCGAGCGTGCGCTGCTTAATCTCGGCCATACCTTCGGCCATGCGCTCGAAGCCGCGACCGGCTATTCGGATCGGCTGCTTCATGGCGAAGGTGTCGCACTCGGCATGGTGCTCGCGTTCAAGCTTTCGGCGAAGTTGAAATTCTGCAAGTCCCTAGATGCCACCCGCGTCGTCAGGCATCTCGAGAACGCCGGCCTGCCGGTGCGGCTCTCGCAGATTCCCGGCTCGCTCCCCGGTCCAGATGGATTGCTGTCGCTGATGGCGCAGGACAAGAAGGTTGTGCGCGGCAAACTCGTCTTCATTCTCGCCAAGGGTATCGGCAAGGCGTTCATCGCGAAGAACGTCGATACGAATATCGTGCGCGAAGTCCTGAAGGACGCGCTCGCGGAGTAACTACTCCCCCGGCGCCTTCGGCACGATCGCGAGCGCGTGCAGACCCGCGCTCATTTCGTGATTGAGCAGGTCGTTGACCATGCGGTGCCTGTCCAACCGGCTCTTGCCCTGAAACGCTTCCGCGGTAACGAGCACGCGCACATGCGTCACCTTGCCGGGGATCGCACCGGCGTGACCGACATGCATCCCGCTTTCGTCGATCACCTCGATCGATTCGGGCTTCAGGGCTGCCGTCAAACGGTCGCGAATGCGGTCTATGGTTTTATCCGGTTTGGTCATGGCTGCGCCGCATAAGACGCTATGGTCCTTCCGTCAACGATAGGACAACACACTTCCGTTACCCTCGCGCGGAACGTTGCTTGTGCGCCCGCGGCGCAATCGCCATATACTTGCCACATGAAATTCGACTCGCCCCTCTTCGACAAAATCCGCATCAAGCCGATCGAGCGGAACAAGAAGCAGAAGCTCAAAGCGGAGAGCCCTGCCTGCGACTGGCATGGCTGCAAGGAGCCCGGCACGCACAAAGCGCCGAAAGGCCGCGACCGCGAGGGCGAGTTCTGGAATTACTGCATCGGCCACGTCCGCGAATACAACGCGAACTACAACTACTTCTCGGGAATGAAGGACGACGCGGTCCAGAAGTACCAGAAGGACGCGCTGACCGGCCACCGCCCCACCTGGAAGATGGGCCAGAACGGCGGCGAGAAGAAACGCGGCAAGAAAAGCGGCAACCCGGGCTTCACCGGCGAAAGCTGGAACGACCCGTTCCGCATTTTTGGGGGCACTACCGGCGCCTTTAAGGAGCCGGAGGCGCCCGAAAGCCGCATGATCCGGAATGCCGAGCGCAAGGCCTTCGATACCCTCGGGCTGGACATCGACGCGACCGCAGAGACCCTGAAAGCCCGCTACAAGGAACTGGTCAAACGGCACCACCCCGACGCCAATGGGGGCGACCGCTCCAGCGAGGACCGCTTCAGGGCAGTCGTGCAGGCCTACAACTACCTAAAGGCCCAGGGTTTCTGCTAAGGCTATCCTTAGGTCTATGGCGACCCGGCTACCGGCCGGAAATCCCAGAAATCGGCCCTATCTTTGCAAGGCACGAGCCGCCTAACGGCGAGAAAAAGCATGACTGCGAACACTGAACTGGCCCCGCTCCCGGACATGAAGGTCTCCGTCCGGCAGGTATTCGGCATCGATAGCAACATGGAGGTGCCGGCCTATTCGGAGCCGGAATCCCACGTTCCCGACACCGATCCGGACTACGTCTTCGACCGCGACACCACCCTCGCGATCTTGGCGGGCTTCGCCCACAACCGCCGCGTGCTCGTTTCCGGCTATCACGGCACCGGCAAATCGACGCATATCGAGCAGGTCGCGGCGCGCCTGAACTGGCCTTGCGTCCGCGTGAACCTGGATAGCCACATCAGCCGTATCGATCTCGTCGGCAAGGACGCGATCGTGTTGCAGGAAGGCCGTCAGGTGACGGAATTCCGCGACGGCATTCTGCCCTGGGCGCTCCAGCGCAACGTGGCACTCGTGTTCGACGAATACGACGCAGGCCGGCCGGACGTGATGTTCGTCATCCAGCGCGTGCTGGAAGTTTCGGGCCGCCTCACGCTGCTCGACCAGAACAAGGTGATCCGCCCTCACCCGGCGTTCCGTCTCTTCGCGACGGCCAATACCGTGGGCCTCGGCGACACCACCGGCCTCTATCACGGCACGCAGCAGATCAATCAGGGCCAGATGGACCGCTGGTCGATCGTGACCACGCTGAACTATCTGCCGCACGACAAGGAAGTGGAGATCGTGCTCTCGAAAGCGCACCACTACCGCACGCCGGAAGGCAAGGACACGGTTTCCAAGATGGTCCGCGTCGCCGATCTGACGCGGCAGTCCTTCATCAACGGCGATCTTTCGACCGTGATGAGCCCGCGCACCGTGATCACCTGGGCTGAGAACGCGCGCATTTTCGGCGATGTCGGGTATGCGCTGCGCGTCACCTTCATCAACAAGTGCGATGAACTGGAGCGGCCCATCGTCGCCGAGTTCTATCAGCGCAGTTTCGGAAAAGAATTGCCTGAGTCCACGGTGAACGTCGCGCTATCGTGACGGCGATCGAGCATGTCGACACCCCCGAAGGGTAAGAACACAGAGTCCCCCACCGAGCCGTTCAAGCGTGCGGTGGCGACGACCCTTCGCGCGATCGCGGGCAAGCCCGAACTCGAAGTGAATTACGCCGCCGAGAAGCCCGCGCTCAACCAGGAGCGCGCGCGACTGCCCGAGCCGCCGCGGAGAATGTCGAAGGCCGACGCCGCGATCCTGCGCGGACATGCGGATTCGATGGCGCTCCGCCTCGCCATGCACAATCCCGCGATCCACAAAAAGATGCTGCCGCAGGGCGAGAATGCGCGCTCGGTATTCGAAGCGGTCGAGCAGGCCCGCGTCGAAGCGATCGGCTCGCGAAGGATGTCGGGCATCGCGCAGAACCTGACGGCGATGCTGGAAGACCGCTACCACCGCGGCCAGTACGAAGAGATTTCCGACCGCGCCGACGCGCCGCTCGAGGACGCGCTCGCGATGTTGGTCCGCGAACGACTGACCGGGCAGAAGCCGCCCGCGGGCGCGAAGAAGGTCGTCGATCTGTGGCGCGACTTCATCGAGAAGCGCGCCGACCGCGACCTCGACCGCCTCGCCGAGGAAATTGAAGACCAGCGCGGATTCGCGGAAGCGATCCACGATCTTCTGACTTCGCTCGACATGGGCGAGGACCGCTCGAACGAACGGGACGAGGACGATCAGGACGAGGAAGATGGCAGCGGTCAGGACGATTCCTCGAACGATCAGGGCGCGGCCGAGCAGGACGACTCCAGCGAACAATCCGCGCAGGAAGACGCCGAGCTTTCGAGCGAAGACCAGCCGGACCAGGCAGCCGAATCCGACGACGCGCCGCCGGCCGACCGCCCGGACGACATGGACACAGGCGACTCGGAAGAAGCAGGCGAGCCTTGGCGGCCAAAGCATCCGCTTTCGAACGAACCGCGCGGGCCGGACTACCGCGCCTATACCAACAAATTCGACGAGACCGTCGGCGCGGAAGAACTCTGCGATGCCGAGGAGCTATCGAGGCTGCGCTCTTATCTCGATAAACAAATTCAGCACCTTCAGGGCGTGGTCGCGCGGCTCGCGAACCGCTTGCAGCGCCGCCTGATGGCGCAGCAGAACCGCGCCTGGGACTTCGACCTCGAGGAAGGCATGCTCGATCCCGCACGGCTTTCGCGCGTCGTGACCGATCCCTATCAGCCGCTTTCCTTCAAGAACGAACGCGACACCGATTTCCGCGACACCGTAGTGACGCTCCTGCTCGACAACTCCGGCTCGATGCGCGGCCGCCCGATCACGGTCGCAGCGACCTGCGCCGACATTCTCGCCCGCACGCTCGAGCGTTGCGGCGTGAAGGTGGAAATTCTTGGCTTTACCACCCGCGCGTGGAAAGGCGGGCAGTCGCGCGAAAGCTGGCTTGCCGCGAACAAGCCGCAGTCGCCCGGCCGCCTCAACGATCTTCGCCACATCATCTACAAGGCGGCGGACGCGCCGTGGCGCCGCGCGCGCAAGAACCTCGGCCTGATGATGCGCGAAGGCCTCTTGAAGGAAAACATCGACGGCGAGGCGCTGGACTGGGCGCACAAGCGGCTGCTCGCGCGTCCCGAACAGCGCAAAATTCTGATGATGATTTCGGACGGCGCGCCGGTCGACGATTCCACGCTTTCCGTGAACCCCGGCAATTATCTCGAGCGCCACCTGCGCTGGATCATCGAGGACATCGAAACCCGTTCGCCGGTCGAGTTGATCGCGATCGGCATCGGCCACGACGTCACGCGCTATTATCGCCGCGCCGTGACCATCGTGGACGCCGAAGAACTCGGCGGCGCAATGACCGAAAAACTCGCCGAGCTTTTCGAGGAAAAGGCGCCGGCGCCCACTCGCGGCAAACGCCGCCTGCACTGATGAGGAATTCTCTCCGCTGGATCGCCGTGTCTGGGCTTTTGCTGGCCGCAGACGCGGTACCCGCGCAGCAGAAACATCCCTTTGCTTCGATGCCGGTCGCGATCGAGGCGCGGGACATTCCCGCGTTCAGCCGGAAAGACCCGAGCCAGCGCCGTTTCGGCAAACTCGAATATATCGGCGGCGTGGTGCTTTCCTCGAAAGAGAAACATTTCGGCGGCATTTCCGGCCTGCACATCCTCCCGGACGGGCGGCGCTTCATCGCGCATTCGGATCGCGGGAATTGGTTTCGCGGCAACTTCACGTTCGACGGCGACCGCATCACCGGAATCCAGCACGCCGAAATGACGCCGATGCGCGGACCCCGCGGG
>JAGXQU010000052.1 GCA_018335895.1 Hyphomicrobiales bacterium
GATCTTGCGAAGACAAAGCCGACGCCGGCAATCGACGCCGCGAACAAGAGAGTAAACGGCGACACCATCGCGAAGTTTCTTTTTACCTCGGGTTCCACCGGCGTGCCGAAGGGCGTCATCAACACGCAACGCATGCTGTGCTCGAACCAGGTCATGCTGCGCAGCGCGCTGCAATATTTTCAGGACGAACCTCCGGTCACGCTCGACTGGGCGCCGTGGCATCACACCGCTGGCGGCAACCACGATGTCGGCCTCGTGCTCTATAACGGCGGTACGTTCTACATCGACGAAGGCAAGCCCGCGCCGGGCGCGATCGAAGCGACGGTGCGTAACCTGCGCGATGTCGCTCCGACCTGGTATTTCAACGTGCCGAAGGGCTACGAGGCGCTAATCCCTTTCCTGCGCGCCGACCGCGAACTTCGCGAAAAGTTCTTCAGCAAGCTGAAAGTGCTCTGGTTCGCGGGCGCCGCGCTCTCGCAGCCGGTCTTCGATGCCATGAAAGATCTCGCGGTTCAAACCTGCGGCGAGCGCATTCCATTCCTCACCGGTCTCGGTTCCACGGAGACCGCACCCTTCGCGCTGGGCCGCATGTGGGATAGCGACTATTCGACCAACATGGGCCTACCCGGACCGGGCATCGAGCTGAAACTCGTGCCGGCGCAGGGCAAGCTCGAGGCGCGGCTGCGTGGGCCGAACATCACACCGGGCTACTGGCGTCAGCCCGAACTGACCGCGAAAGCTTTCGACGAAGAGGGCTTCTATAAACTCGGCGACGCGCTAAAATTCGAAGACCCGAACGAGCCCCGAAAGGGGTTGTTGTTCGACGGCCGTCTCACCGAAGACTTCAAGCTCTCGACGGGCACCTGGGTCAGCGTCGGCCCGCTGCGCACGCAAATCATCAATCGTTTCCAGCCCTATATGCGCGACGTCGTGCTCGCGGGCGAGAATGAGAATGACGTGACCGCGCTCGGTGTACCGGACATGCCCGCGATCCGAGCCTTGCATCCGGAACTCGACAAGAAGCTTTCGGACGCGGAAGTGCTGAACTCCGAAATCGTGCGCGCGAAAGTGAAGGAGCGCCTGACGGCGTTCAAGCGCGAAAGCACCGGCAGTTCGAACCGCCTTACCCGGGTTCTTTTGATGGATGAGCCTCCTTCGATGGACGCCGGTGAAATGACCGACAAAGGATCGATCAACCAGCGCGCGGTTCTTGGCCGTCGCGCCAATCTCGTGAAAGAACTCTATTCGACCCCGCCTTCTGAGCGGGTGATCGTCGCGGAAGGAAAGTAAAGATGGCCAATCCAAAGCCGCTTGCAGCAAGCTGGAATGACGTCTGGATCGTCGATGGCGTGCGCACGCCGTTCGCGGATTACACCGGCGCTCTCTCTTTAGTGTCGCCGATTGACTTGGGCATCAAAGTCGCGCGCGAGGCTTTCGCAAAGACCAAGCTCTCGCCGGAAGATGTCGGCATCGTCGTCACCGGTAACATGGCGCAGGCGAGCTTCGACGCCTACATGCTGCCGCGCCACGTCGGTCTCTATTCCGGCGTGCCGATCGAAGTGCCCGCGCACATGGTTCAGCGCGTCTGCGGCACCGGCATCGAAGTCATCATGCAGGCGGCGGACGCGATCACGCATCGCGGCGTCGATCTCGCACTCTGCGTCGGTGCGGAATCGATGAGCCGTAATCCGGTGGCGTCATACACGTCGCGCAACGGATTCCGCATGGGTCAGGTCGAGTTCAAGGATTTTCTCTGGGAAGCGCTGCTCGATCCCGCGGCCAGCGTGACGATGGGGGACACCGCAGAGAACCTCGCACAGAAGTATCAGATCACACGGCCGGAAGTGGATGCTTATGCGGCGCGCTCTTTCGAGCGTGCCGTGGCCGCACAGAAGAGCGGGTTTCTTGCCGGCGAAATCGCCCCGGTGAAGACCGAGAAGTTCGAGCGCGAGGGCTATAACGCGCGGGGCATCAAGCTGCCCAGCAAGATCGACGAACTGAACGACGACACGCACATCCGGCCGTCGCCGATCGAAACGCTCGCAAAAATCCGTCCCGCTTTTGGCGGCGTACAGACCGGCGGCAATTCGTCCGCGGTCGTCGACGGCGCCGCCGCGGCACTCGTGGCAAGCGGCGACTACGCGAAGAAGAAGGGTAAAACGCCGCTCGCGCGCGTCGTAGCGGGAGCAGCCGTAGGTTGTCCGCCGGAAATCATGGGCATCGGTCCCGTTCCTGCAATCAAGGCCGTGATTGAGAAAGCGGGCCTGAAGCTTTCCGACATCGATCGCTTCGAAATCAACGAAGCTTTCGGCGCGCAGGTGATGGCTTGCGCGCGCGAACTCGGCCTCGACGAGAACAAGCTCAACGTGAACGGCGGTGCGATCGCGATCGGCCATCCGCTGGGCGCGACCGGCCTGCGTCTCGCCGTCACGCTCTCGCGCGAGCTGTCGCGCTCGGGCTTGCGTTATGGCATCGCATCCGCTTGCATTGGCGGCGGGCAGGGCATTGCGCTCCTGGTCGAGAACATCAACGCACGGAAGCACTGAGATGGACGTAAAAGGTCATGCCGCGCTGGTTACCGGCGGCGGCTCCGGTTTGGGTGCTGCGACCGCTTCGGCGCTCGCAGCAGCGGGCGCAAAGGTGGCGCTGCTCGACGTAAACCTGGATGCTGCAAAAGCACATGCGGCGAAGATCGGCGGCATCGCGATCAAGTGTGACGTCTCCGATTCGGATAGCGCCGTCGCGGCGGTGAAAGAAGCGCGCGAGAAGCATGGTGTCGCCCGCGTATTGATCAATTGCGCCGGTATCGGCACGCCGAAGAAAATTCTCGGGAAAGACGGCCCGCAGGCGCTTTCCGATTTCGAGCGCATCATTCGCGTGAACCTGATCGGCTCCTTCAACGTGCTGCGGCTGTTCGCGGCCGATTTGCAGAACGCGGAAGCGCTGGCCGATGGCGAGCGGGGCGTCTGCATTTCGACCGCTTCAGTCGCGGCCTATGAAGGCCAGATCGGACAGGCGGCCTATGCTGCTTCCAAGGGCGGTATCGTCGGTCTCACGCTTCCCGCCGCGCGCGAGCTCGCGCAGTTCGGCATCCGTGTACTCGCGATTGCGCCGGGTATTTTTCTCACGCCCATGCTGCTCGGCCTTTCGGAGGAGGTGCAGCGCTCTCTCGCCGCTTCCGTGCCGTTCCCGAAACTGCTTGGTAAGCCCGAGCAATATGCCTCGCTTGCGATGGAGATGGTGCGCAACACCTATCTGAATGGCGAGGTCGTCCGCATCGACGGCTCGCTGCGCATGGCACCCAAGTGAAGGCGCCGGAATAATGTTCGTCAATCGCCGCAAGGTACGGATCGAGTGGGGCGACTGCGATCCGGCAGGAATCGTTTTCTATCCGCGCTACTTCGCGATGTTCGATCACTCGACCGCGATGATGCTGGAAGCCGCGACCGGCTTCACCAAATATGAGCTCACCAAGAAGTATGACTTTGTCGGTATTCCGATGGTCGATACCGGCGCGAAGTTCATGATTCCTTCGAAGTTCGGCGACGACATCGTGATCGAGACGACGATTTCCGAACTCGGTACATCGAGCTTCGACGTGCTGCACCGTGTCTGGAAGGGCGACAAGCTCGCGATTGAGGCGCACGAAAAGCGCGTCTGGGTAGGCAAGCATCCGGAAGACCCGGCGAAGATCAAGTCGAAGCCGATACCGGACGAAGTCGCAAACAGATTGCGCGAGAAGAAAACAGTCGAAGTCTAGTCTTCCTCGCCTTCGCTGCCCGGGCCGACGGCGTCGATCACGCCGTGCAGAAGCTTCAGCAGTTGCAGCCTTCCGTCTTCTCCGATCACTGCCGCAAGGCGCCGCTCATGCGCTTCCGAGCGCATGCGCAGCTCGCGCATGAGATCAACGCCTTTATCGGTCAGCCGCAGCGCATACGAACGGCGGTCGGTCGCGACCGCTTCGCGGCGTGCAAGGCCGCGGCGCTCGATCGCGTCGAGAATGGCGACCAGATTCGCGCGCTTGATACCGAGCGCTTCGGATACCTGGGACTGTTTCAGGCCGGGGTTGCGGTCGATCACGGTCAGCACCGCGTATTGCACGGGCCTGACGCCGAGATCGTCGAAGAAGCGCAGGAAATCGTTGAAGGCTGCGAACTGCGCGCGGCGCAGCATGTAACCGGAAAGCAGCGGCAATTCGCCGAGGTCGAGAGTCTCGGCCGCGCGCGTTTCGCTTTCCGTCCTTACTGCCTTACTGCTTGCCATCCGGCTTTCCTGAATCGGGAAGGGCGGCGCCATGCGCCGCCCTTTTTCTTATTTCCAGACTTCGTTCGAAATATCGACGATCAGTTTGAATTTCGCCCACTGCTCGTCCTCGGTCAGCACGTTGCCTTCCTCGGTCGAAGCGAAGCCACACTGCGGCGAGAGGCAGAGCTGATCGAGCGCGACATATTTCGTCGCTTCGTCGATGCGGCGCTTGATCGTGTCCTTGTTTTCGAGTTCGCCGGTCTTCGAGGTGATGAGACCGATCACGATCTGCTTCTTGCCCTTCGGCACGAAACGCAGCGGCTCGAAGCCGCCCGAGCGGTCGTTGTCGTACTCCAGGAAGTAGCCGTCGTAGTTCACTTCCTGGAACAGGCGTTCGGCAACCGGTTCGTAACCGCCTTCGGAAACCCAGGTCGAGCGGAAATTGCCGCGGCAGACATGCGTCGTAATCGTCATGTCGGCAGGCTTGTTCGCGAGTGCCTGATTGATCGTGCGCGCGTACCACATCGGCAGTTTTTCCGGATCGTCGCCGCGCGCCCGCGCGCCTTCCATTTCCTTCGCGGAACACAGATAGGCCCAGACCGTGTCGTCGAACTGAAGATAACGGCAGCCCGCGTCGTAGAACGCCTTCACCGCCTTGTTGTAGGCGGCGCCGAGATCGTGGAAGAACTGATCGAGGTCCGGATAAATCTTCTCGTTGATGCCTTTGCGGCCGCCGCGGAAATGCAGAACCGACGGAGCCGGGATCGTCATCTTCGGCGTTTCTTTGGTGTTGGCTTTCAGAAACTTGAAGTGCTCGATCATCGGGTGCGTCGAGAAGCCGACCTTGCCGACGATGCGAACGCTTTCCGCGCGCGTCTGTACGCCCGCGAACTGGATGCCTTGGCTTGCCTGATAGCCTTCGACGCCGTCGAGCTTTTTCAGGAAGTCGAAGTGCCACCACGAGCGGCGGAATTCGCCGTCGGTGATGCTCTTGAGCCCGACGTCTTCCTGCTTCTTGATGATCTTCTTGATTTCGGTGTCTTCGACAGCTTTCAGCGCGGCTTCGTCGATTTCGCCTTTTTCGCGCTTCGCGCGCGCTTCCTTGAGCGGCGCGGTGCGCAGAATGCTGCCGACCTGGTCGGCGCGAAACGGGGGCGTTGTCCTCTGCATGGTAGTTATGTCCTATTACGTTTTTCTTCTGGCGCGGTTCTAGCCCAAGATTTGGCGCGCGCAAACATGCGCTGCGACAGGCCCGGTACCGGCCGGCTTCCGGCGCCCACGCCGCGGCCCACCATGCCCAAAATCCTAGAGCGCGGCGAGCTTCCCGCGAAGTTCGGCGGCCTGCTGATCGCCGAGCGATGTCAGCGGCGGGCGGAGCCGGTGCCAGCCCTTATGCTTGTGCTGATCGCCGAGGGTCGCCTTCACGGCCGCGATCAGCGGGTAGGAAGCAATCAGCGACCGGATCGCGCTCGCGCGCTTGTTCAAGCTTGCCGCTTCCGGCGATTTCCAGCCGTCATAGAGCGCGCGGATTTCCTTCACGTGCGTGTTCGCGGTCGCCGAGATGCAGCCTGCCGCACCCTTGCCGAGGGCATCGACCATGAGGGATTCGGACGACGGGAAGATCGCAAAACCGGGAAACTGCTCGAGCAGCGTATCGAGATACTGCGTGTCGCCGGACGAGTCCTTGATCCCGACGACGGTTTCCGGAAACGCGCGGCGCAATTTCGCGATCAGGCCGGGTGACCAGACGAGGCCCGTCTGTTGCGGAAAATTGTAGAGATAGAGCTGCAAGCGTTTCGAATTCACGCGGCCGATCACTTCCGACACGAATTCGAAAAGACCCTCGTCGGAGACGCCCTTGTAATAGAACGGCGGCAGCAGGAGCGAGCCCTTCACGCCAAGATCGGCGGCGTGCTTCGTCAGCTTCACGGCGTCGCCGAACGAGGCCGCGCCGGTGCCGGGAAGAAGCTGCGCCGGACTGATGCCGGAAGCGATCAGCTTTTCGAGCACGCCCTTGCGCTCATCGAGATCGAGCGAGTTCGCTTCGCTCGTCGTGCCGAGTACGGCGAGGCCATGCGCACCGCCGCGGAGCAACTCGTGACAGAACGCGAGATAGCGCTCCGTGTCGATCGACAGGTCTTCGCGAAACGGCGTCGCCGCCGGCGGCCAGATTCCGGTTGCAGCAGTCATGGTTCTTTCTTCTTACTTCTTTTCGGAACGGAACAAACGCTCGGCGTTTCCGAAGGCGATACGCTGCGCGTGCTCCTTCGGCAACTGGCCGAGCCATGCGCGGTAGTCGGCAATCAGCGCGTCGTATTGCAGCCAGCGCGGAGTAACCCAGGTGTCCGTGCCGAGCAGGAAGCGGTCGGAATGGGTGGTGAAGAGGGCCTTCCAGTCATCGGTCAGCTTGCCGTTGCCGCCGGTGATGCCGCCGCGAAAGGATAGCTCGCCCATCAGCGCGGGGTACTTTGCGAACAGGGCCTTGAGTTCGGAGGCCGGCGTGGAGAAGCCGGTATGCGCCCAGATGATTTTTGCCCTTTTGTCATGTGAGTGGAGAAGCTCGAGCGCCTCCACGTCGCAATGCGCGTGGATGTAGAGATTGTTCTCGACCGCGAATTTGACGAGCTTCGCGGCACCTTCGGTCGCGGCCGCTTTGCCGTAAATATGAAACTCGCCGACGCCGCGGAAATAGCCGCGCTTGAATTCGTCGAGCGTCATTTCATAGATCGAGTCGTCCTTGAACCAGGTCGGGATATCTGCGCGTGTCTTGTATTGCCGGATGAAAGGCACGACCCAGATTTCGCTCTGCTTCGCCTCCATGAGCGCGACCGTGCCCGTATTCGGACGGCTGGTGGCGAGGATGCCGCGTACGTTGTTCTTTTTCAGAAGCGCGAACACCTGCTCGACGTTGTAATGCGGCGTCGGCTCCCAGTTGTAATGCAGATGTGCGTCGAAGATCGGCCCTTCGTAAGGCGTGTCCGCTGCTGCGGGCAGGGAAACGAAAGCTGTCATCAGGGCGGCTGCGATGCGCAAGGCACGCTGCATCGCACTCAATAGAATCGGCATGGATCATCCTAGCGTCGGAGGCTTCGATTCGGAGACTGCCGCAGCCAGTACCGGCGTCAAGAGGACGCTATGTGTAAAGCTTCATCTGCCTGCTATAGCGTTGCAAATGCGCATTATCGGCCTCGCTGGCTGGAGTGGCGCGGGCAAAACTACGCTCGTGACCCGGCTCATCCCGATCTTCATCGCGCGCGGCCTGAAGGTTTCGACCGTCAAGCACGCGCATAAGGGCTTCGATATCGATCTTCCCGGCAAGGATTCGCACCGGCACCGCGAGGCCGGTGCAACGGAAGTCTTTGTTGCGTCGGGCGTGCGCTGGGCACTGGTGCACGAATTGCGCGGAGAGCGCGAGCCGGATCTCGTCGATATTCTTCCGATGATGAATCCGGTCGATCTACTGATTGTCGAAGGCTTCAAGTGGCACCGGCATCCGAAGATCGAGATTCATCGTCCCGAAGTCGGCAAACCGCTCCTGCATCCTGACGACGACTACATCGTCGCGATCACCTCGAACGCGGCGCTGCCGCAGGCGAACGTGCCGGTCATTCCGCTGGATAATGTCGAGAAGATCGCGGACGTGATGCAGGTGGAATCGATGCCGGCGGAGCGGCTCAGGCGCATGCCCGCGAAGGGCTAGTTCACTCGGCGGCGATCGGGCGTTCGCGCGGCAGCGTTTTCAACGATTCGATCAGCGCACCGAGCGGCTTGCCGCCTTCGGGATCTTTCAGCGCCGCGATCTTCCCCTGCGTGACCGCGTCGGCGAAGTGTGCGGCGGGCAGCTTGCCTTCGAGAAACGGCTCGATCACAAACTTGGCGAGCAGGTCCCAGTTCTTCAGGCCGCGCTTCATGGTTTCGCCATAGCCTTTGATGAGAGCGGCACTCGCGACGACAGCCTTCGCCGCTTCAGGGTTCCGCAAAAGCGAGCGCTCGGTGAGATCGAGCCAGCGCTCGACCCAGACTTTTTCTTCCTCGTAGCGCAGCGTGCGCGGCCGCCACCAGCGCAATCCAGCAAGCAGCCGCAGCCGGAGGAAGCCGAAGAAGCCCGTCGTAGAAACCTTCATCTTGATCGAGCGTTCGCTCCAGCCCTTGCGCTCGATCCACGCGAGGATCCGGCGAGCAAGTGCGGGCGGCAGCATCGAGAAGATTTCTTCGGGTCCCGGCTTCATGAACTCGGACACCTGGATGAGCGCGCCGGCGTCTGTGCCGGATTCACGGCGTAGCCGCTCGAGACGGCCTTTGCGGATCTTCAGCTGCGCGACGCGGATCGTATCTTCGAACGACATACGCACGGCGAGCAGACGTGCGAGTTCCTGCATGAACGCGGCGTCGGCTGCCTTGTGCTTCGCGAAGCGTTCCAGCCGCTCCAGATAGAGCGCGGCATACCGTTGGTTCTGGTAGTCGGTGAGGCGGCGCACGCCTTCGAGTGCGATTTCGGCTGCATCGCGCGGCAGCGCGCGAACCGCGCGGGCTTCGATCTCGTTCTCCGCCCGCGGCATTGTGGCCACGAAAGGTGTTTCCACAGCTTTCAAGCCGCCCGTCGCAAGCGCATATCCCGCCTCGAAGCCACGCAGATTGGCCGCGACCGCCTTACCTTCGGCGCGGATCGCGGCGCGGAAGAAATCGTCGCCGACAGGAAGCGCTTTGGAGCCGGCAAGCGCGCCGAGCATGACCGCGTTAAGCTGGCTACCCGCCTCGCGGGCCGTCGCGGCAAGGTCCGCGAGTAATGCGGATTTCGAGAATTTTCGCAGGACCTCCTGCATCTTCTCCGGATCGACGCGGCCGTCCGCCATCGCGGACTTCTCATCGACCGTGAACACGCGATGCGTGCTTGCGATCAGATGGGTGCGCGCCCGCGTGATGCTTCCGGCCTGCACGGCGCGCGTGGTTTCCAGCAATTCGCTGGCAAGCATCACGTCGACTTCGCCGGGCGCGGGGTTCAGCGCGAGCACGGGCTTTTTGCCGTTTGCCGTATGTGGAACGATTTCGAGATAATAAGTCGTGGCGCCGGTGCGTTGCGCGACACCCGGAATCGAGGTGCGCTGTGCCACATGACCGGCGGCAACCGCCGCATTCGTGATCCACGAAGCAAGCACGCCGCCACCTTCGCCGCCGAGCGCCGCAATCAGGAGTTTCACGGGACGTACGTCGTTCATCGCACTATTCCGCAGGCGCCGGCATTGGCGCGGGCCGGTTGCCGCCGAGCAGCGCTATCAGTGCGGAAGAAATCCGGTGCCGCAGACGATCGATGAAATTCGGATTTTCGATCACCTTGATCTCGGCGAACGATGGGCAAAGCTGTGCCGCGTGAGCGACTTCGCCGCACAGTCCGCAGCCGACGCAATCGTTGTTCACGTGCGCGACGGGATCGGGCCGCAGCGGATCTTCGTTCGGCTTGATGGTCAGTGACGGGCAGCCGGACAGGCGGATGCAGGAGTGGTCGCCGGTGCAGACATCGGGATCGATCCAGAAGCGCGTGCGCTCGACGCGCTTGCCTTCGCCTTTGAGTTTTGCGAAGGCGGGTTTCACGCGGCGCTGGCGCGCAAGCTGGCATTCGCCATCGGCAATCACGACCTTCAGGCCTTTCTCGTCCGAGGTCAGCGCATCGCGCAGCGTGTCCATCATGCCTACGACGCCATAGGTGCGCTGGCGTTTCACCCAGGGCACACCGAGACTCTTCAGTGCGCTTTCGATTTCGAGCCCGTTGCCGCGTCCATCGTTCTCGGGTGCGCTCGAGGGGATGTCCTGCAAGCCCGTCGCGCTCGAATAGCCGTTGTTCATGACGATCAGCACGGAGTCGTCTTTGTTGAAGACGGCTCCTGCGACGCCGGAGAGCAGGCCGTTATGCCAGAAGCCGCCATCGCCCATGATCGAAATTGGGCGTCTCTTTTGTGTGCCGGAAACGGCTGCGGCGGAAGCGAGCGACATGCCGTAGCCGAGAATCGAGTTGCCCTGGCTGAACGGCGCAAAGGTACCGAAAGCGTGGCAACCGATGTCGGCGGCGACGTGCACCGGGCCCATTTCCTTTTTGAGCAGCTTCATCGCAGAGAAGACCGGCCGCTCTGGGCAGCCGGTGCAGAAGGTCGGCGGCCGTGGCGGCAGCGGATTGCCGAGTGCACTCGCCACTTCCTTGTGGTGCGCTTCGGTTTCCGCGAGCCATCCGTTCAGCGTGGGTGCCTTGAGCCCGTTCGCCTCGAAGAACTTCACGAGGCCGCTTGCCACGACAAGCGGAGTGTATTCGCCGGCTGACGGCAGCACATCCTTGCCGAAGATCTTCGTATTCAGGTCGGCTTTGCGGAGAATCTGTCCGATCGCCTGCTCGATGAAATCGGGGTTGCCTTCCTCGACGATCAGGATGGACTTCTTGCCTGCGCAGAATTTAGCGATCTGCTCCGGCACCAGCGGATAGGTAACATTGAGTACGAGCGTCGGAAGCTTCACGTTGCCGAAGGAATCGGAAAGCCCGGCCAACGCAAGCCGTCCGTTCAGCACATTGAACAGCCCGCCCTGCACGATGATGCCGACGTCGCCATTCTCGGGTCCGAGAATTTCGTTGAGCTTGTGTTCGAGAATGAATTTTTGCGCGCGAGGCAGCCGCTGCTCGGTCTTGTGCTTTTCCTGCGCGAAGGTCGCGGGCGGGTGGCTGAGGCGGTCATATTCGAAAGCCGCAGGCGTAGGGATGCGGTGCTTCGCGGAGAATTTCGCGGCGACGTTGTCCTTCGCCTCGAAGCTGCCATAGACGTGACAGGCGCGGATACGAAGCTCCAGCATGACCGGCGTATTGCTCGCTTCCGAAAGCTCGAATCCCTTTTCAACCATATGCACGATGGTCGGCAGCTCAGGACGCGGATCCAAGAGCCAGAGCGACGACTTCAATGCGAAAGCGTGCGTGCGTTCCTGAATGACGCTGGCGCCCTCGCCGTAGTCTTCTCCGACCACGATCAGCGCGCCGCCGATCACGCCCGCGGAAGCGAGATTCGAAAGCGCGTCGGCCGCGACATTCGTTCCGACAATCGACTTCCACGTGACCGCGCCGCGCAGCGGGTAATTGATCGATGCGCCGAGCATCGCCGCCGCAGCCGCTTCGTTGGTGCAGGTTTCGAGGTGCACGCCAAGATCGGCAAGCAGATCCTCGGACTGCACCAGCACGTCGAGCAGATGGCTGACCGGCGCGCCCTGATAGCCGCCGACATATGCGACCCCGGACTGCAGAAGCGCCTTGGTTACACCGAGGATTCCTTCGCCGCGGAAGGTATCGCCATTGCCGAGCGAGAGACTTTTGATCTCGCTATGGAACGAGACTTCGGCCATTCTTGCATTCCGTTTCTTATTCTTCGCCGCCGATTTCGGCGGAGATCTTCTGCAAAATCTTCAGGAACTTCACGCGGTCTTTCGCGCCGATGATGCGGTCCAGATTGTCGTCGTGCCGTTTCGCGCAGACCGTCAACTGGTCGAGCATTTTCTTGCCCGCGTCCGTCAGCGACAGCTGATAGCTGCGGCGGTCGGTTTTCATTTTCTCGCGCACGATGAGGCCGCGGCGCTCGAGATCCTCGAGGATCGGGGTCAGCGTGGACTTGTCTCGACCGTTCGCGGCGGCGAGCGCGGTCTGGCTGATGCCGGGATTGCGGCCGATCAGCATGAGCGTCGCGAAGCGGCCGGGGCTCAAATCGACCGCGCGTGCTTCCTGTACGAAAGCCTGGAAGCTCGCAGTCTGTGCGAGGCGCAGATGAAATCCGACCCAGTTCGCGAGCGGCCCGAAATCTACATTCTCGTTGGCACCCCCCTTCCGGGTATGAACGGATTCGTTTTCCGCAGTGCGGGAGACTATGTCTTGCTTCATGAAACGAATGGTCCGTTCGAGGGCTGACTTCAGAAGAAAAGGTGATCGTGTCTAGTGCGTTCGATGGGCACCGAAAAGGTACTAGCGCAAATTGGTTTTGTACCCAACTAATTTACTTTACAAGAGACCGGGTCTTTGGCTCAATCGGAAAAGCTGGATTGCTTCCCGGGAGCGCATGCGACGGGCGGCGAAGGCTTTTCGTACGCCACGCCAAACAACAATAACCGAAAGTTTCGTGGTATAACAAACCAAGGCCGGTGCCAGACCGGCTAAAACGAGCCGGCACGCCAGAACGTAAAGCCGGCGGCAAAGGGAGGACTGCAATGTATTTGCGCGCGACTGCGCTCGGAGCCGTGCTCGCACTCGGCATCGCCGGTTCGGCGGTGGCTCAGGACAAGCCGGTTCACTTGAAAATGGGACACTGGGTTCCGCCCGCACACCCGCTGCAGAAGGCGATGGAAGAGTGGGGCAAGTCGGTCGAGAAAGCTTCGAACGGAACCATCACGTTCCAGGTTTATCCGGCTCAGCAACTCGGCAAGGCGCCCGACCACTACGATATGGCGCGCGACGGCATCGCCGACGTCACCTACATCAACCCCGGCTATCAGCCGGGCCGCTTCCCGATCATCGCGGCCGGCGAACTTCCGTTCCTGATGTCGAACGCAACCGGCGGCTCGGTGGCGCTCGACAAGTGGTACCGCAAGTACGCCGCTACCGAGATGAAGGACGTGAAGTTCTGTCTCGCCTTCGTGCACGATCCCGGCGCGCTGCACTCGAAGAAGAAGATCGAGACGCCCGATCAGATCAAGGGCATGAAGATCCGCCCGGCACATGCCACCATGGCGTCCTTCGTGACGTTGCTCGGCGGCACCAACGTGCAGGCCTCCGCGCCGGAAGCGCGCGAAGTGCTGGAGCGCGGCGTGGCCGACGCGATCACCTTCCCCTGGGGCTCGATCCTGCTGTTCAAGATCGACAGCGTGACCAAGTTCCATCTCGACGTGCCGCTTTATGCGACGACTTTCGCCTGGGTGATGAACAAGGCGAAGTACGATTCGATGTCGGCGGCGCAGAAGAAGGTGATCGACGACCATTGCTCGCCGGAATGGGCAGGCAAGGTCGCGGGTCCGTGGGCAGTCTACGAAGCCGGCGGACGCGACAAACTCCGCAACGCTCCGGGCCACACGGTCTACAAGATCACCGATGCTCAGCTCGGACAGTGGCGCAAGGCCGCCGAACCGCTCGCGAAGGTTTGGTCGGACAACATCAAGAAGGCGAATGCCGGTGATCCGGACACGATGTTGAACGCGCTGAAGGCTGAGTTGAAGAAAGAGAACGCGGCCTACTGATGGCTTCGCGGCGAAACAGCGCCATCGAGCGCCTGATCGCTTACACGGAAACGGCGGCGGGGATATTCCTCGCCGCTGTTACGCTTCTTGTTTTCGTCAACGTGATGTTGCGCGGCGCGAGCAGCGGCCTCGGCGATTTTCTGAACTGGATCACCGGCCGGACGGACATGAAGTTCGTGCTGACGATTCCCGAGTGGTATCATTTGTCCTGCCTCGCGCTCGGCGTCTGCATTTTCTGGGGCTTCGCCGCGACCAGCTATCGCAACGATCACATCAAGGTCGACATTCTCTGGGACTGGGTCGGTCCCGCGAACAAGCGCCTCATCGATCTGATTGCGACCACATCTCTCTTCGTGTTTCTGCTCGTCTTCTCCTGGATGCTCGGCGTCAAGGTCATGAGCGGCTATGGGAGCGGCGAGGCGACTTACGACCTGCGGCTCAAGCTCTGGCCGTTTCATTTCGTGATGGCGCTCGGCGTCGTGTTCGCAACGCTTCTGGTGGCGGTGCGCCTGTCCCGCATCGCGCGAGGCGTGAACGTCGAACGCGAGCACAAGCTCGAGCACATCGAATAATCCAATGACGCAGAATACGATTGTTGCCCTTTCGGCATTCGTGGGACTTTTTGCGCTGATGGCGGTCCGCGTGCCGATCGGCATCGGCATGGCGGTCATGGGCGTCGCCGGCTACTGGTATCTGAGCGGCCGCGTGCCTGCGCTTTCGCTCTTGGCGCAATCGCCGATCCGCAACGTGACCGATTGGGATCTCGGCATCATCCCGATGTTCATTCTGATGGGTGCCTTCGCGACCGCGGCCGGAATGAGCCGCGAATTGTTTCGCGCGAGCAACGCCTGGCTCGGCCACAGGCGCGGCGGCCTTGCGATGGCGACGGTCACTGCCTGCGCCGGTTTCGCCGCGATCAACGGCTCGTCGGTCGCGACCGCGGCGACCATGACCCAGGTCGCGCTCCCGGAAATGCGCAAGGCCGGTTATCAGGACGGCCTCGCAACCGGCGTGATCGCCGCCGGCGGCACGCTCGGCATCATGATCCCGCCGTCGGTCGTCTTCGCGCTGTATGGAGTGCTGACCGAAACCGACATCTCTAAGCTACTTATCGCGGGCGTCATTCCCGGACTCCTCGGCGCGTTCATGTATTTGATTGCGGTGCAGATCGTCGGCTTCTTCCGTCCGGAACTGATGCCTCGCGGGCCGGTCGCTCCCTGGAGCGAACGCATTGCCTCGCTCAAGGATATCTGGGCGACGGTCGTCCTGTTCTTCTTCGTGATGGGCGGGATGTACATGGGCCTGTTCACGGCGACCGAAGCCGCGGCGATGGGCGCAAGCGGCGCCTTCATCATCGGCGCGCTGCGCGGAAGGATGACGGCGAAGATTGTAATGGAGTGCCTCGTCAGCAGCGTGCGCACGTCAGCCGCGATCTTCACGATCGTGATCGGCGCTTTCGTGTTCGGCTATCTGCTCGTGATTACGCAGGCGGCGCAGAACTTCAGCGCGTTTCTGCTGACGCTCCCACTCGGCCCCTACGGCATCCTCACGCTGATCCTGCTCATGTACATCCTGCTCGGTGCGGTGATGGACGAGCTTGCGATGATCCTGCTGACGGTGCCGATCGTGTTCGAAGTGGTCGTAACTTCGCTCGGCTTCGATCCGATCTGGTTCGGGGTCATCATCGTGATGGTGGTCGCGCTCGGCATGATCCTGCCGCCGATCGGCATGAACGTGTTCGTCATCAATTCGATCGCGAAGGACGTGCCGTTGCAGCGCATCTATCGCGGTGTGACGCCGTTCATCCTGATGGATTTCATCCGGCTCGCGCTGCTCGTGATGTTCCCGGCGCTGTCCTTGTTCCTGCCGTCGCGGATGTAGTTGCGAGAGGTTGCGTAGCGGAGAACCCGTCATTGCCGGGCTTGTCCCGGCGATGCACGCAAAACCTCTCTTAGTTGCCGATCAGCTTGGGCTTCTCCGGCAAGGGCAGGGTCTTCCTGCCGCCGAGATAGGTGGCGATCACGCTCGCGTCGTAGCGCATGCCCTGTGCCGGCCCCTGATCGACGATGCGGCCGGTTTCGACGAGATAAGCCTGCTCCGCGATCTTCAGCGATTGCAGCGCATTCTGCTCGACAAGGAGCACGCCAACGCCCTTGTCCGCGATCTTGCGGACGGTCTTGAACAGTTCGCTCGTCAGCACAGGGCTCAAGCCCAGCGAGGGCTCGTCCAGCAGCAGATAAGCGGGCGAGGACATCAGCGCGCGGCCGATCGCGAGCATCTGCTGCTCGCCGCCCGACATCGTGCTCGACGCCTGCTTTGCGCGTTCTTTCAGGCGCGGGAATACCCGGAAGATTTCCGCGCGCCGGTACTCGATCTCGTCCTTGTCGCTGGAGACGAAGCTGCCGAGCGAGAGATTGTCCTCGACCGACATGTCCGGAAACAGGCCGCGTCCCTGCGGCACTGTGGCGAGACGGAATTTCACCCGGTTGTGGGTCGGTTCGTTCGTAATGTCGCGGCCGTCGAGCAGCACCGTGCCCGAGAGCAGCGGAACGGTGCCCGCGAGCGCATTGACGAGCGTCGTCTTGCCCGCCCCGTTTGCGCCGAGCACGACCGTCACGTCGCCGCGGTCGAGCTTGATCGAAACGCCCTCAAGCGCGATGTGCCGTCCATAGGAGACCGAAAGGTTCTTCGCTTCGATCATTGGTCATCCCCGAGATAGACGCGGATGACTTCGGGGTCGGCGAGCGCTTCGTCGGGCGTGCCGGATGCGATCAGCCTGCCGGCGCTGAGCACGACTACATGCGAGCACAGCGAGCGGATCGCGTGCATGACATGCTCGACCATGACGATGGTGATGCCTTCGTCCTTCAGCGAAGCCACCAGTTCGATGCCGCGCTCGAGTTCCGAGGGATTGAGGCCTGCGAGCCATTCGTCGAGCAGAAGTACGTCCGGAGAACAGGCCAGCGCGCGGGCAAGCTCGATACGTTTCTGGTCGAAATAGGTGAGCTGGTCCGCATGCGCCTCTAGGCTTCCTTCGAACTGAACGCGATCGAGCAACCGCTCGGCTTCGGCGCGTGCGCTTGCGACGCCGATCCTGCGCTTGCCGTACATCGCCGCCACCGCGACGTTGTCGCGGGCATTCAACGCATCGGGAACGCGAACGAGCTGGAATGTGCTCGCAACGCCGAGACGGCAGATCTGCTCAGGCGTGCGGCTTGAAATGCGCTTGCCGTCTTTCAGCACCGTGCCGTCGCTCGGCAGGAGCCGGCCCATGATGACGTTCAGGAGCGTCGTCTTGCCCGAACCGTTCGGGCCGATCAGCCCCATGATCTCGCCACGCGGCACGGAAAAGGAAACCCGGTCGACGGCTTTCAGGCCGCCGAAGCGGCGCGAGACGTTCGCGATATTGAGGACGTGGCCGCTCATGCGTCACCGCCGCGTCTAGCGCGCCATCTTCGCCGCCAGTCCTGCAATAGCCCAAGCAGCCCGTTCGGAATGAAGAACACGATTGCGAGGAAGCACAGTCCCAGCACGATCGAAAAGTAGTTCGGGAAGTTGATCGAGATCCAGTCCTGGATGAGCACCAGCGGGATCACGCCGAGCATCGGGCCCCAAACGGAAGTCGCACCGCCCAGGAGCGCCATGATGACAGTGAGAAAGGATACCGTCGGGTTGAATGCCGTGGTCGGATCGATATAGCTCGCGCGCGGCGCCATGATCGCCCCTGCGAGCGTCATGACGAGCGCGCTGATGACGAACGTGCCGATCTTCAGCCGGGTCGTGTTGATGCCGATCTGGCGGGCGACCGTTTCGTCGGCGCCGAGCGTCTTCATCGCAAATCCCATGCGCGTGCGGTCGCGGATGAGCCAGAGCGCGATGATGAATGCCGAGAGCGCGAGCAACTGATAGTAGATGTCCCGCGTCGTATCTCCGGTCAGCACTTCAAGGCTGTAGAGATAGCGTCCGGCCTTCATCTCGATGCTCGCTTCGTACCAGGTGACGACTTCGCGCACGAGCGTGGCCAGGCCGAACGTGAAGATGACGAAGTACATTCCCTTCAGGCGCAGGGTGGCGAGACCGACGAAAGCCGAGAGCAGGATGCCGATCGCCGCCGCGGCGCAGAGCGCATAGAGGTAGCCATAATCCGGCGCCAGCACCGCAATCGTATAGTTGCCGACGCCGTAGAAGGCGGAAGCGGCAAGCGAGATGTATCGCGTGGGACCGGAGAAGAAGGCCCAGCCGGTTGCGAGCGCGACATACTTGAAGATGTCGATCAGTTGCAGGAGACGGAAGCTGTCGATGTAGCGCGGCGCTAGGATGAGCGCCGCGAGCACCGCGAGCGCGATGATTTCCTTCGGAATCCGGATCGAGACGCCACGCCCCGTACGGGCCGAACCGCCGAACAGGCCTTCCGGTTTCCATAGGAGAACGATCGAGAAAAGCGTGAAGGAAACGACCGTAATCAGGCCGGAGTTCAGCAACAATGCACCGAACTGCTCGGCGAGACCGAGCATGATGCCGGCGACGAAGCCGCCGAGGACATGCCCGATGCCGCCCATGACGACCACGATCAACGCCTTCATGGTGAAAGCCGCACCGGTGGTCGGGTTCATGCCGAAGAACATCGAAATCAGAATACCGGCACACGCCGCGAGCGCGCCGCCGGCAGCAAAGGCAAGCGCGCTGTAGCGCTTCACATCGACGCCGACGAGCGGTGCCGCCTCCGGGTTGCTCGCGATCGAGCGAAGCGCACGTCCGGTTTTCGAATAGCGAAGCGCCGCATAAACCCCGAGCGCAAGTACGAGAGCTGCGACCAGTGTGACGATACGGTTTGCGGAAAGCGCGAGCGGCCCGAGCTTCACGATGTCGGCAAGATAAGTGTAGGCGCGGTCGGTGCCGGTCCACAGCACGAGCGCGACCCCCTGCAACACGAACAGCAGGCCGAACGTCGAGATGATCGAATCGATCTCTCGCTTGCCCTGATCGCGTGTGCGCGACAACAGCGGATGCAGCACATACATGAAGAGAAGCCAGCTCGCGGCGAATGCCGCCGGCACGCCGAACAAGAGCGTGACGAAGGGCGGCGCGGAAATGAGCGTGAAACCCCAGAATGCTGCGTAGCCTGCGAGCATCAGGAACTCGCCATAGGCGAGATTGAGCACGCGCGCGACGCCGTACTGAAGATTCAGGCCGATCGCGATCAGCGCATAAATGCCGCCGATCACGAGGCCTGCAATCATGAAATCGAAGAACAAGGTCACGCTACGCAAACTCCAGCCGCTCGCGCGGAACCGCGCGCACGTAAACTTGCCGCAACTTTATATAAAAAGGGCCCGCGTTGTGACACGCGGGCCCGGTAGCTTTGGCTTAACCTTACTTTACTTGCGGAGCGACGGCGCCCGGCAGATTGCCCGGTGCAACGCCCTTGTACTCGCCACCCTGGTACTGACCGACCCACCACAGCTTGGTTAACTGGTTATTTTCCAGCTTCACGTCGCCGAGAATGGTCTTGAAGGTGCCGGTCTTCAGTTCAGCGATGATCTTCTTGTTGTCGATCTCGCCGACGCGCTCGATCGCCTGTTGCAGCATCTGCAAACCGGCATAAGTATTCGAGCTTGCCCAGCGGTCAGGCTCCTGACCCTTGTTCACGTCCTTGTGGCGCTTGACCCAGTCCTGCACGCCGGGACCTGCCGGATCCCACGCGCCGAGACCGAAGAAGCCGTTGATCTTGTCGCCGAACTTCGCCTTGTAGTTCGGGAAGGCCGCGCCGACCGCGAGATACTTCACTTTCGGGTTGAAGTCGTTGGCGAGCGCCTGCTCGGTAAGCATGAAGGTATCCGGCGGATAGGAGAAAGCGATCATCACGTCGGGGTTCGCTGCCTTCGCCGCCTTGATCTGCGCCGAGAGATCGGCGGAGCCGAGCGGATAAGTGGTCTCGTAGACAACCTTGTAGTTGTTGGCGGCAAATGCAGCTTTCGCCGGTGCGAGGAATTCTGCGCCGAACGGATGCTGCACGGAGAAGAGCGCGACCTCGCCCTTGATCTGGCCCTTGGAGCGCATGTCGTTGAGCATGCCGACCAGCGCCTTCACGCCGTCCGACGGCTTGCCGAGCATCCAGAAAGCGTTGTCGAACTTCGGCGCGAGCTTGTCGATCTGCTCGGTCGCGGCCGTGCCCATGATGTGCGGGTAGCCGTGTTTCGCGAAGATCGGCAGCACCGAGAGATTCGGGCCGGTGCCCCACGGCGAAAGCACGATGTCCATCTTGTCGACGGTCATCAGGCGCTCGAGTGCGCGCGCCAGATCGTCATTGTTGGAGCGGTCGTCGACTTCGGTGACTTCGATCGGAATCCGCTTGCCATATTTTTTCAGCATAAGGCCGCCGGCCTTGTTCACTTCATCGACCCAAAGCCGGTAGTTCGGCACGGTCGTCAGCAGCGCGCCGCCAGCCTGCGGGCCCGAAAGCGAGATGGCATAGCCGACCTTGATGGATTTCGGCGCGTCCTGCGCCGGCAGCATTTGCGTCGATGCAGCGATCAGGCCGATCGCGGCAAGGCCGCCGAGAACTCGTTTCAACATAGGTGGTCTCCTCCCAAAGGCTTTTCTTGTCCGTCTATCATGAGATGAAACCATTGGACTTCCAACAGTATCTTTCCGGGAGTCTTGAACTTATTGCGCTGCGAAAACGCTTGGGCGGCGGCCCCCACGGCAGATGGCCGTCTGCTCCCGGGCGAACGGGATTTGCAGAACCGCAAGCGCTGAACGAAAGTCTAAGCGACGCTCTTTGCGTAAGTTTTTGCGTAGGTTTCGCGCAGCACGTTCTTCTGTACTTTGCCCATCGCATTGCGCGGTAGATCGTCGACGAAGAACACGCGCTTGGGCTGCTTGAAACGGGCGAGGCGGCCTTCGAGAGCCCCTAAAATTTCAGCTTCGGTGACTGCGGCATCCTTCGCACGCACGACAACGGCGGTAACGCCCTCGCCCAGGTCGGGATGCGCGACGCCGATGACTGCGGATTCAATGACGCCCGGGATCGCGTCGATCTCTCCTTCGACTTCCTTCGGATAGACGTTGAAGCCGCCGGAGATCACGAGGTCCTTGCCGCGTCCGACGATGTGGACGTAGCCGCGTTGGTCGATCTTGCCGAGGTCGCCGGTAATGAAGAAGCCGTCGGCGCGGAATTCGGCGGCAGTCTTTTCCGGCATGCGCCAGTAACCCTGAAACACGTTCGGGCCCTTCACCTCGATCACGCCGATTTCGCCTTGCGGCAGAATCTTGCCGGTGTCCGGCTCGGCGATGCGAAGCGCGACGCCGGGCAGTGGGAAGCCGACGGTACCGGGGATGCGGTCGCCGTCAAAAGGGTTCGAGGTGTTCATGTTCGTTTCGGTCATGCCATAGCGCTCGAGGATCGCGTGGCCGGTCTTTTCCGAGAATGCGCGGTGGGTCTCGGCGAGCAGCGGCGCCGAACCCGAAACGAACAGACGCATGTGCTTCGTCGATTCCCTCGTCACCTTCGGATGATCCGCGAAGCGCACGTAGAAGGTGGGCACGCCCATCATCGAGGTCGCCTTCGGCATCAGCCGGATCATTTCGTCGGCATCGAACTTGCCGAAGAAGATCATCGATGCGCCGGCGAGCAGAACGACGTTCATCGCAACGAAGAGGCCGTGCGTGTGATAGATCGGCAGCGCGTGAAGAAGGACATCCTTGGCCGTGAAGCGCCAGTAATCCTTGAGCGTGGCGGCGTTCGAAAGCAGGTTTTCGTGCGAGAGCATCGCGCCTTTCGAGCGGCCGGTCGTCCCCGAGGTATAAAGAATGGCGGCAAGGTCGTTGGCGCCGCGCGCGACCGGCGCAGATGCCGCCGCGTTCTTCGCGTTCGCAAGCAGCGTGCCGTCCCCGCTCACGCCGAGCGTTTCTACGCTCGCGATCCTGAGTTTTGCGGCGAGCGTTCTTACGCCGTCCGCCGTTTCCGGTTTGCACACGACGACACGCGGCTCAGCGTCGCCGAGAAAATATTCGAGTTCCGCAAGCGGATAGGCGGTATTGAGCGGGAGATAAACGCCGCCCGCGCGCACGACCCCGAGATAGAGCGCGAGATTCTGCCAGGACTTCTCGACCTGCACCGCGACACGGTCGCCGGGCGCAACACCGCGTTCAATCAGATATGTAGAAATTTTCCCGGCAAGTTCGAAGACGTCGCCGTAAGAAACCTGCTTGCCGTCGGGCAGCTCGATCAGGATTTTCTCGCGGGAGGGGATCGCAGCTTCCAGCGCGCTGAAGAGGGTATTCGTGCTTTTCATTTCCGGTAACCTTGCCGGAGCGGCGCGCGCCGGCTTTGCCGAACGCAAGAGCTTCCGGACTTCCTTGCTTGCGACGACCTCGCTCGCTTCCGCATAGGCTTCGTGGTTCTTCTCGATCTCTTCGAGATCGTAATGATAATTGACCATCACCCCGTAGGATTGCGCGAGCCCACGAGGCGAGAGGTCGGCTGATGCGTGGATATGCGCGAGCGCAGCGCCGTTGCCAAGATGAAAGCGCGCGACGGGATCGAGCGGCCTGCCGTAGCTGGTTTTCCCGTTCAGGAAATAATGCGCCGCCAGCGCAGTGAGCGGGGCTTCGAGCCGTGCGCGGCTTTGTGCGTCCTGCTCCCATCCCGGCTTGTCGAGGATCGAAAGCGCCGCGCGATCTGCGTCATGGATCGCATCGGAAACCGGCGCCTTGCGTTCGCGCGCAAGCCACTTCGCGAATCCGGGGACCGGAGAGAGCGTGACGAAGGTCTCCAGCTTCGGAAATTCCCGCGTGATTTCCTCCGCGACCTGCTTGATCAGAAAGCTGCCGAAGGAAACGCCGGCGAGGCCCTTCTGGGTATTCGAGATCGAGTAGAACACGGCGATCTTCGCGTCCCGGGGATCGAGTGGGTCCCTGCCGCGTGCGAGGATCGGCGCGATCGCATCCGGAATTTCTTTCGTCAGCGCGACTTCGACGAAGATCAGGGGCTCGTCGGTGAGCGCCGGATGAAAGAATGCGTAACAGCGTCTGTCCGGCGGATCGATCCGGGCACGCAGATCGTTCCAGTCCTGGATCTCGTGCACGGCCTCATAGCGGATGATTTTCTCGAGCACGATCGCAGGCGACGACCAGTCGATCCGGCGCAGCACCAGAAACCCGCGGTTGAACCACGACGAGAACAGATGCACGAAGTCGCGGTCGACCGCGGCGAGATCCGCACGGCGCGACAGCGCGTCTAGCAGATGCGCGCGCATGGCGACGAGCGTCCCGGTGCCCTCCGGCGCGAGGTTCAGACGCCGTACGATTTCCTGCCTTCGCGGCTCGGCGGCTTCCTGTAGTTCTTCTTCGCCTTGCTCGGTCGGCGTTGCGAGATAACTTTGCGCGGCGGATTTCAGCCGTTCGCGATCCGGCCCGAAGCGATGTGCAAGCGCCTCGAAGAAGGCGACCCGCTCCCCGGTCTTCAGTTCGCGATAGTTTTCCAGAATTTCGGCGGCGAGCGCGACCCCGGAAGCTTCCCCGCGCCCCGAAAGGAGGTGCTCGCAAAGTTCCACGAGATTCTCCGTCCGCACTTCGCCGCTGGGCTTCGCCCGGCCGCGCGCACGCGCAATCAGCTCCCGGCCGCGCTCGGAGATCGACTGCAGGAGATCGCTCAGGAAATTCTTGTCTGACGTCACGCCGGGTTTCGCCCTCTGGGTAGGGTCAATAAAACAAATGCGCGGCGGAATCGCAAAGCGCCGCGCGCGTCCTAGGTCTGCGCGGCAGTCGCGGCACCCGCCGCAGCGCGCGTTTCGAGCCATTCGGCAACGATGGCCTCGATCGCGGCAAGCCCGTCGGTGAGCGCGGCCGGGCCCGGCTGGAGAATGATCGTAGACTTGATCTCGCGCAGAAACCCGTCCCGCACGGCCGGAATTTGCCCGAAGCCAGGACGTTCCTGCACGCGGCCGGGCACGAACTTTTTTCCGCACCACGAGCCGATGATGATGTCGGGCCGTGCGGCGATCACGTCCTCGTTCGTGACGATCCGTTCGGGCGCGGATTTCCTGGTGGCCAGATCCGGGAAAGCTTCGACACCGCCCGCGATTTCGATCAGTTCGGAGACCCAGCCGATTCCGCTAATCATCGGCTCGTCCCACTCCTCGAAATAGATGCGCGGCCG
>JAGXQU010000053.1 GCA_018335895.1 Hyphomicrobiales bacterium
GCAGCCTAGCGCCGAAGCAGTCCGCGCACCGTCTTGGCCGCGCGCCACAGCACGGGCGACGATTTCACGAAACGCTTGAGGTTCGCCTGCGCGCGCAGGAGCGGAACGATAGCGTGTCCGGCTTTCGAGAGCGGCAAGAAGCTGTCGAATAGTTCTTCATTTTTGTCACAATAGACGAGCTTGTATTCGGCCTCGCCGACGCCGAGATCCATGATCTCGAAGCCGCAATCCGCCGCGTTCGCGACCGCGTGGGAGAGCGTTATCATGCCGGGGCTCCAGCGCGCGTTTTCGCTCGCGGTGTAGGAACTGATTATTGTAGAGAGGCGCCGGCCGTCCGTGACGGCTGCATAAAGTGCGAGTACTTCGCGCTCGCATTCGAGCGCATGAATTTCGAGCACGTGCGATTCCGCTGCGGCGCGTAGAAATGCCACCACTTCGGGCTGCTCGAAGGGGTTCGGAATTTTCAGCGCCTGCATGTATTCGCGCTTCTGCGCGAAGAAAGCGTCCATGCAGCGTGAGACCTCTTCGGGCGTCTGCGCAACAAAATAACGATAGCCAGGAAGGGCCGCGAGTTTCTTTTCCTTGCCGCGGATGCGCCCGCGATAGCTCGAGGTGAGCTGCCGCTTCAGAACGGCATCGCCGCTTTCGCCGAGCTTCAGGCGATAGCCGGTCGACGGCGACGGCTGATGGGGAAACGCGAGTAACGGATTTTCCGCGCCGTGCCAGGAATAGGGCTGGTTGTGCAGTTCGATCGCAACGAGATCGGGCTCCGCGGCGGCCAGCGCGTCGAACATCTGCTCGCGACGGCAAAGGGGCCGCGCGAGAACTTGCCGAGCGGAAGCAAAGCCAGCGGCTTGCCGCCCGCGTCATAGGCAACCGCGATCAGCGGCGTCACGCCTTGTTTCGCGCCAATATGCTCGTACCAGAGACGAAGAAAGTCGAAGCGCTGATAGGGGGTAAGGTCGGCATGCTGCTCGAACGCACGCCAAACGGGCTCGGCCGAAGCCAGATCGCGATAGACCGCAAGGCGCGCAAACGCCTTGGCGTGCGCGGACACGGCAGCGGACTGGAATGAACCGACCTCGACGCGCTGGAGCACGCTTCTTGCGCCTTTTCCCGGAAACCCCTTGGGCAGGCGGAAGCTGTCAAAGAAATCTCAATAATCCGTTGGCAGATTGGTGAAAATTCGGGGCCATCCAAGCGATTGACGGAACGATGAATTTGCGAACTGCCTGCATTCGCCTTGCGCTGGAGGGGCTCTATTTCACGGGCACGTGGAAGGTCCTCGGGCCGTTGTCCTCCGGGATCGGCACGATATTTACCATGCACCACGTGCGGCCCGCGCGGAACGATGTCTTCCAGCCGAACGCGCTTCTGGAAGTCGAACCGGATTTTCTGGAAACGCTGATCGAGTATCTCCGCTACAGGAAAGTCGACATCGTTTCGCTGGACGAAGCGAAGCGGAAGCTGCGCGAACAGGATTACGAGAAGCGCTTCGTGTGCTTGGCGCTGGACGACGGCTACCGCGACAACCTCGAATTCGCCTATCCGATCTTCAGGAAGCATGGCGTTCCCGCGGCGCTGTTCATTGCGTCCAGCTTTCCGGAAAAGACGGGACTGCTGTGGTGGACCGCGCTTGAGCGCGCGATCGCCGCAACCGAACGGGTTGAGATCGAAATCGGCGGCAAGCTGCGGAAGTTCGACTGCGGGAGCGCAGGCGCAAAGCAGAAGACTTACGAAAATATCTACTGGCAGTTGCGCGGGCTCGCGGACGAGCGCGACCTGCGCCGTATCGTTACGGAGTTATGCGCGCGCTACGGCGTCGATCCGCTCGGGCCCTGTAAGGATCTCTGCATGGACTGGAGCGAGATCAAGACGCTAGCGTCCGATCCGTTGATCACGATCGGCGCGCACAGCGTGAACCACTACATGCTGAAAAAGTGGGACGCTGAAACGGTCAAACAGGAATTGACGCAGAGCGCTGCGGCAATCGAAACGGCGCTCGGCAGGAAGCCCGTCGATTTTGCTTATCCGGTCGGCGACAAGACTTCGGCGGATGCGCGCGAATTCGCGCTCGCGAAGGACGCGGGCTACGAACTGGCGCTGACGACGCGGCCGGGCGTGATTTTCCCCGAGCATCGTGAGCATATGACGGCGCTGCCGCGCGTATCGCTGAACGGCCACTTCCAGAAAATCCGCTACGCGGATGTGCTGCGCTCCGGCGTGCCGTTCGCGCTCCCGCATTGCTTCAGGCGTCTCGACGTCGCCTAGGAATCCTTGCGCGCCATCCAGCGGATCAAAAGGCCTGCAGGCAGCACCCATACGAGACCCAGAAACAGGAATACGAGGAAGCGGGCGTAGCCCGGCAACTCAACCACGCGTCCCTGCGCTACCAGCATGCCGAACAGAGCCCAGAGGATCACGAAGATCAGAAGGGCGACCGTGCCGATCAGTTTGCGGGAGCGCTGGCGCATGGCGATGAGGTGCGGCTTTGCAGCCGTTGCGGGGAAGGGTGCCGCTCTATAGACCTCGCCGCGGCTCTTGTTAATCGGATGCGCCGAACACAATGCCGCACATCGACGATCCACTTGGCAACGTGCGCCGCTGGCTTTGGACGGTGGCAGGCCTCGTCGCCGGCATGGTGATGCTTGGCGGTGCCACGCGGCTCACGGGCTCGGGTCTTTCCATCACCGAATGGAATGTCGTGACCGGCGTGCTTCCGCCGCTCTCCGATGCCGCGTGGCTCGTGGAGTTCGAGAAGTACCGGGCGATCCCGCAATATCTTGAGATCAACAAGGGGATGAGTCTCGCCGATTTCAAGTTCATCTATTTCTGGGAATGGGCGCACCGGCTCCTGGGCCGCATCGTAGGCTTCGCGTTTGCGATTCCGCTCGCGTTCTTCTGGTGGCGCGGAAAGATCGACCGCGCGCTCGGCTGGAAGCTCGTCGCGCTTCTGTTTTTGGGCGGACTGCAAGGCTTCATCGGCTGGTGGATGGTGGCAAGCGGGCTGTCGGTGCGAACCGACGTGAGCCAGTACCGACTCGCGGTGCATCTCACGCTCGCTTGCGTGATCTTCGTGGCACTCGTCTGGGTCGCGACGACGCTGCTGCCGAAGCGCGAAAGCACGGGACAGCGCGGGAAGGTGTTCGCCATCGCGCTGATCGCGCTTTCGCTCTTACAGGTATTTCTCGGCGCGATCGTCGCGAAAACGAACGCGGGTCTTGCCTTCAACACCTGGCCCTTGATCGATGGTGCGTTCCACCCGAAGCGCGAGCAGCTATTCGTGCTCGAGCCGTGGTGGCGCAACTTCTTCGAGAACGTGATGGCGGTGCAGTTCAATCACCGCATGATGGCGTATCTCTTGTGGTTCGCAGCACTCGGCTACGCGCTCCGGCAGATGCGCCATGCCGCCTCGCGCGAAGCGTGGATATTGTTCGCGCTCGTCAGCGCGCAGGCTGTGCTCGGCATTTTTACGCTGTTGTACGCGGTGCCGCTTGCGCTCGGCCTCGCGCATCAGGCCGGCGCCGTCGTGGTGCTGGCTTACGCGAGTTATCACGCAGCCAGGCTCGGCTATGTCGACAACACCCGTCATCGCCCGGCTTGACCGGGCGATCCAGTAACCACCAGCGTGAAATATCTCGCACTGAAGGTTACGGGATGCCCCGCCTTCGCGGTGCATGACTCGAGAAGACAGAACGATGCTTTAATTCCGTTAAGCGCTCAGACCCTGCTCGAGATCGGCGATGATGTCCTCGACATCTTCGATGCCGATGGAGAGGCGCACGACCTCCGGCCCGGCACCGGCAGCCTTTTTCTGCTCGTCGGTGAGCTGCTTGTGGGTGGTCGAAGCCGGATGAATGATGAGCGAGCGCGTATCGCCAATGTTCGCAAGATGCGAGAACAACTCGACGGACGATACGAGTTTCACGCCCGCGTCGAAGCCGCCCTTGAGGCCGAAGGTCAGCACCGCGCCAGCGCCCTTCGGGGAATATTTCTGCTGGAGCGCATGATACTTGTCCGACTTCAGGCCGGCGTAGCTGACCCAGCTTACCTTCGGATGTTTGCTCAGCCACTCCGCGACCTTCTGCGCGTTGTCGCAGTGCTTTTGCATGCGGAGCGGAAGCGTCTCGATGCCGGTTACGATCATGAACGCATTGAACGGAGAAAGTGCCGGGCCTAGATCGCGAAGCCCGAGCACGCGCGTTGCAATCGCAAACGCGAAGTTGCCGAAGGTCTCCGCGAGCACGATGCCGTTATACTCGGGCCGCGGTGCGGAGAGCATCGGATAGCGCTTGTTGCCGATCCAGTTGAACTTGCCGCCGTCGACGATGACGCCGGCGATCGAGTTGCCGTGGCCGCCCAGGAATTTGGTCGCCGAGTGAATGACGATATCTGCACCATGCTTGAACGGCTGGATCAGGTAGGGGGTCGCGAGCGTGTTATCGACCACGAGCGGCACGCCGGCGTTGTTTGCGATCTTCGCAATCCCGTCGATGTCGGTGACGATGCCGCCCGGGTTTGCAATGGACTCCACGAAGATTGCCTTGGTCTTCGGCGTGATCGCTTTTTCGAAAGTGGAAAGGTCGTCGGTGTCGGCCCAGACCACTTTCCAGCCGAAGTTTTTCACCGAGTGACTGAGCTGGTTGATCGAGCCGCCATAGAGGCGCTTGGCGGCGACGATCTCGTCGCCCGATTCCATCAATGCATGAAAGACGAGAACCTGCGCGGCGTGGCCGGAAGCCACCCCGAGCGCGCCGGTGCCACCTTCGAGCGCCGCCACGCGCTCCTCGAGCACATTGTTCGTTGGGTTGCCAATGCGCGTGTAGATGTTGCCGAAGGTTTGCAGGCCGAAGAGGGATGCCGCGTGCTCGACGTCGTCGAAGACGAACGAGGTGGTCTGATAGATCGGGGTCGCGCGTGCGCCGGTGGTCGGGTCGGGGGTCGCGCCTGCGTGGATCGAGAGCGTCGAAAAGCCGGGTTCGCGGTCGGACATGGGTCTGCTTCCTTCGGGATTGGAATATACTCACAAGATATGTGAATATAATAGAATATCGCAAATCGTATGTGATTTATGCAGAAGTGAGGGAAGCGGTCAACATGGAAAGTGACGTCAATTGGGCGCTGGTTTGCAATGATCGATCGGCATGCGGAAGCTGAAGCGAATGAGGCCGCCACTCGACTCGACATCCATTGTTCCGCCGTGGGCCTTGGCAATTTCGGCGACGATGTACAGGCCGAGACCCAGGCCTGCCTGATGGCTATCGCCGTCGCGGTGAGAGAACGGCCGGAACATACGGTCCATCACCTCTTTCGAGATCGGCCCGCCCGCATTGATAACCGACAACTCAAAATGAGAACCTTCCGTTCTGGCTTGCACAATTATCGGCTCGCCTTTGGTGCCGTAGGCCAATGCATTGCCTAAGAGGTTGGAAAGCAGCTGGGCAATGCGCGGCGAATCTGCCGGAACGGACTTTGTGATCTGGATATCGGTCTCGATAGTAGCCTCGGGGTGACTGGTCCTCAACTCGTCGATCACCGATTGAATCGCCGGTTCGAGCGGCTGTTCGGATACTTGCAGTGTAATCCCGCCGCCGAGCCGGCCGCGCGCAAAGTCCAAAACGTTGTCGATGAGCCCCGCTATCCGAACGACGCTCTTTTGCATGCCGACGACGAATTTTTCTAAGCGTTCGTCGAGCGTGGCCTTTTGCAAGAGCTGTATTCCCGCGGCAATGGCTGCCAGCGGATTGCGCAAATCATGCCCAAGTACTGCGATGAACTGTTCGCGGAGTTCCGCCTCCCTCTGGAGGGCCGCAGCGAGCGTTCTCTGCTCCTCTCGCGCTTTGACCAGTTCTCGCTCATAGCGGCGCCGGTCTATTGCATTGAATATCGTAATCCGGATGAACTGAGGCTTGCCGTTCTCGTCGGTGCGTTCGGCGGCGTTCACCAATACGGGAAAGGTGTCGCCGTTCTTCTTGAGAATGTCGAGCGCCACTTCGTCAAAGAAGCCCTGCATTTGCAGTAGAGGGGCGAAGTGCGTTTCGTAAAATATCCGCCCTGCGATCGTAAGCAGGTCGTGGAGCCGCTTGCCCTCCAGCCCGGCGGGCGTGAAGCCGGTCCACCGGCAGAACGTCTGATTGGCTCGCACAATGCTTCCGTCTGGCCGAAGGGATAAATATCCGCAGGGCGCATTTTGATAGAGGTCTTCTAAATCTTCGTCGACTGACTGACTCAAACAAAACCGCGCATCGCGGCGATCACTTCCTCTGGAGCACTCAGGTTAGGACAGTGGCCAGTTGCTTGAAGGATCACCAGTTGGCTGTTGGGGATATGTTTTTGCACGTACTCGCCTACGGCGATCGGTGCGATGACATCTTCTTTACATTGCAGCACGAGCGTAGGAGTCGTGAGCTTTGGCAAGTCCTCACGGTTATCGGACATAAAGGTGACACGCGCAAATTCCTTTGCGATGTCGGGGTCGGTGCTGCAAAAGCTATTCGTAAGCTCGGTGCCCAGTTCGGGCCGGTCGGCATTGCCCATGATGACCGGGGCCATCGCGGTCGACCAGCCCATATGGTTGTCCGCGAGGAAGTCCAGCAGTTCGGTGATCTGCTTCTCGTCGAAGCCGCCCACATAGCTTTGGTCGTTGATATAGCGGGGCGAGGGACCCACCATAATCAGGCTCTTGAAAAGTTCCGGGGCCTTTAATGCCGCGAGCAGCCCGATCATCGCACTGACAGAGTGCCCCACGAACACGACGTCGGTCAGGTTCAGTTCGCGGCAAATCTCGACGGCGTCGTCGGCATATCCCTTCAGAGAACCATACTTCTCGGATTTGTATGCTTTCAAATCGGAACCGCCAGAACCGACGTGATCAAACAGGACGATGCGGAACTTGTCCTCGAAGGCGGGCCACACATGACGCCACATATTCTGATCGCAGCCGAAACCGTGTGCGAACATCATTGTCGCCGGGCCGGCACCGATAATGTGTACATTATTGCGCTGGATTACGGACAAAAGACACTCCCCGTCGCGATAAGGTTATGCACGAGCGACTAGCTCTGCCTATCGTTAAGCGCGCCGATGAGCAAAGGTTGCTTCAAGTCTTTGGTTGGAACTTTTGTCCAATTGAAAGCCGCTGCACGCCGCCTTCAAGGCGCTTCGGGCGCTTGGAGGAGAGCTTCCGCGTGTTCACGCCGGCCCAGTTGATTTCGCCGGAGAGGCGGCCGTACTCGATCTTCGGGCAGCGATCCATGACCACGCGCATCCCGGCTTCTTCGGCGCGTGAAGCGGCTTCGTCGTTTCGGACTGAAAGCTGCATCCAGAACACTTTCGGGGGCGGGGAGAGCTTCAGCGCTTCATCCAGGATGCCGGGAACGGCGTCCGACGAGCGGAAGACATCGATCATGTCGATCGGCTCGGGCACGTCGGAAAGCTTTGCATAGGCCTTGATGCCCGCGATGTCGCCATCACCCTGGCCGGGATTGATCGGGAACACCTTGTAGCCGCGTTCGGCGAGATACTTCACGACGAAGTGGCTCGGGCGGTTGTCTTTCGGGCTCGCGCCGACGACTGCAACCGACTTCACGTCGTGCATGATCGAGCGGATGTAGCTGTCGTCGTATTTGTCGTGGTTCATCTTGTTCTGCTTCTCGATAACGCGCACGTTCCGAATTGGCTCTTCTTCGTCATGCCCGCGGGCATCCACGCCTTTATTCGATTGGTGTCAAGAAAGACGAGGATGGCCGGAACAAGCCCGGCCATGACGAGTGAAACTCGATTGAATCGCCACGAGGCTAACGATCTTCCCATTTCGGCGTGCGCTTCTCGACGAAGGCGCCGATGCCTTCCTCGGCGTCGCGCGCGAGCATGTTTTCGGTCATCACTTCCGCCGTGTAGCGGTAGGCGCTCTCCAGATCCATCTCGCGCTGGCGGTAGTACGCCTCCTTGCCGATTTTCAGCGTATGCGCGGATTTCGATGCGATCTTGTTTGCAAGCGCTAGCGCTTCGTGGCGCTCGAACCCGCTATCCACCACACGATTGATGAGACCAATTTCGTAGGCGCGCTGCGCTGGGATCAGGTCGCCGGTCAGCAGCATTTCCATCGCGTGCTTGTTGGTCACATTTCGCGAGAGCGCCACCATCGGCGTCGAGCAGAAGAGGCCAATATCGACGCCCGGTGTCGCGAAGCGCGCTTCCTTCGATGCAACCGCAAGATCGCAGCTTGCGACGAGCTGGCAGCCCGCGGCACTCGCGACACCGCCGACCGCCGCGATCACGGGTTTCGGCAGATGCACGATCGACATCATCATCGCGGCACAACTTTCGAACATGTGGCGGAAGAAGGCGCGGCCTTTGTCGGCGTCGGCGCGGCGCGCGGTCATCTGCTTCATGTCGTGGCCCGCGCAGAAGCCGGGGCCATTTGCGGCGATTACGAGCGCACGCACGGCTTTGTCGTCGCGGACGCGCAAGATCTCCGCGGACAGCACGTCGATCATTTCCTGCGAGAGCGAGTTTCGCGCTGCGGGACGGTTCAGCACCAGCATCGCGACCGCGCCGTGATCCTCGCGGAGCACGATAGGCGCGGCTTCACCGGATTTTGCAGCGGCGGTTTGCGGCGTCATTTGTCGGCTTTTGGCTTCTCGTTTCTTCTTTCGCATTGTATCCGAATTGGGAAGCGTTAAGCGAGGGAGAAGAAGAACGTGGCAGCCATGCCGGTCGTGATGACGGTCGAGGAATTGCGCGATTACCTCGCCAAAGAGTTTCCGCAGGCCTATGCGCCCGGCAAGCCGAATAAGATTATTTCGGTAGGGCCGGGGACGGCGGTGGTGCACTTCACGGCAAGCGAGCGGCACCTGCGTCCGGGCGGTACGGTGTCCGGGCCTACGCTGATGGGCCTTGCAGATGGTGCGATTTATGTCGCGATCCTCGCTGCCATCGGCCCGGTCGCGCTCGCAGTGACCACGAGCTTCACGTGCAATTTTCTCTCGAAGCCCGCGCCCGGCGATCTCGCCTGCGATGTCAAAATCCTCAAGCTCGGGAAGCGCCTGGTGGTGGCGGAGGCCTCGATCCACGGGGTCAACGACACGGAGCCCTGCGCGCATGTGGTCGCGACCTACTCGATTCCGCCGCGATAGCGGCACTTAGCGCTAGGTATTAAAATACCATATTTATAAGCCATTGTAATTCAATGACTTTATTTCATCTTGGTGCTTGACGCTGCTGCGTGTGTTTCATAGAAACCGCGCCAACGATTTCCCTACCTAGGAAGAACGTCATGACCACCTTTGTGGCGAAGCCCGCCGAGGTCGAGAAGAAATGGGTGCTGATCGATGCATCCGGTCTCGTCGTCGGCCGTCTCGCGACCATCATCGCCATGCGCCTCAAGGGCAAGCATAAGGCGATCTACACCCCGCACATGGACTGCGGCGACAACATCGTCGTCATCAATGCCGAGAAGGTCGTCTTCACGGGCAAGAAGCTCCAGAAGAAGGTCTATCACCATCACACCGGATACATCGGCGGCATCAAAGAGCGTTCCGCCAAGATGATCATGGAAGGCCGCTTCCCAGAGCGCATCCTCGAGAAGGCCGTCGAGCGCATGCTCGCGCGCGGGCCGCTCGGCCGGAAGATCATGGGCAACCTGCGCGTCTACAAGGGCGACAAGCATCCGCACGAAGCGCAGAACCCGGTGAAGCTCGATATCGCAAAACTCAACCGCAAGAATGTGGGGGCCGCGTGATGGCCGAATCCGTTCAGTCTCTCGAAGGCCTTTCGGCACTCAAGGGCGTGCAGCCCGAAGCGCCGGTCCACGTTCAGAAGCTCGACAAGCAGGGCCGCGCCTACGCGACCGGCAAGCGCAAGGACGCGGTCGCCCGCGTCTGGCTCAAACGGGGCTCGGGCAAGATCCTCGTCAACGAGCGCACCGTCGAAGTGTACTTCGCGCGCCCGGTGCTTCGCATGATCATCCAGCAGCCTTTCATCGCGGCGAACCGCGGCGGCCAGTACGATGTGGTTTGCACTGTCTCCGGCGGCGGTCTGTCCGGTCAGGCCGGCGCGCTGCGCCATGGTCTATCGCGCGCGCTGACGTTCTTCGAGCCCGAACTGCGTGGCGTGCTCAAGAAGGGCGGCTTCCTGACCCGCGACAGCCGCGTGGTCGAGCGCAAGAAGTACGGCAAGAAGAAAGCCCGCCGCAGCTTCCAGTTCTCGAAGCGCTAGGCGTTATCGTTTCATTCACTACGAAGGGCGCGCCGCGAGGTGCGCCCTTTTCGTTTGGGGAACGATGTTTCAAATTTTACCGAGTTGGCCACCGCTTCTGTAGGTTTTAGCGGCTAGATCATAGGCAACAGAATACCGCGGAAGTTTCGCCTGTGCTTGATCTCGATGTCCGCACACTTTTCATTATCTCGATCTCGGTCACGCTGGTGCTGGGATTCCTGTTGCTGTTCGCGTGGTACCAGAACCGCGAGATCCGCGCGCTGGGCTGGTGGAGTGTCAGTCACTTTGTGACCTGCGCAGGCGCGGCGCTGCTAAGCGTGCGCGGTTACGTTCCGGACGTGCTTTCGACCGATATCGCGAACATGCTGATCCTCGTCGCCTGTGGCATTGGGTGGGGCGGAGCGCGTCTGTTCGACGACCGCAGTGTGCCGATGAGCGGCGTGCTGGCCGGTCCGATCCTCTGGCTGTTCGTGTCGCAGCTTCCGGTGCTGAACGACTCGGTCAACGCCCGGATCATGTTCAGCTCGGCAATCATTTCCGTCTACACGATCGGCACCGGATGCGAAATTTGGCGCGGCCGGCTCATCGAACCATTGATGTCGCGGTGGCCGCTGAGTGTGACGCTCTTCGTCCACGGCTTGGTCTATGCACTGCGCATCTGGCTTGTATTTGCTTTCCCGGTGGCGTCCGGGGCCACCTTCTACGCCGTCGCCTGGTTCAGCATCATCGGGCTGGAATCGCTGCTTTTCCTGATCGTCGCTTCCTTCATGGTCCTCGCGATGGCGAAGGAGCGCAGCGAACTCGTGCACAAGACCAATGCCATGCTCGATCCCTTGACGAATATTCCGAACCGCCGCGCCTTCCTCGATGCCGCGATGCGCCGCATGCGCCAGCGCTCGCGCAATCCGGAGCCGGTGACGGCCATGCTGTTCGATCTCGATCACTTCAAGTCGGTCAACGACCGCTTCGGCCATTCGATCGGCGACGAAGTGCTTCGCATTTTCACAGCCAAGGCTGCGGCCGAGTTTCGCTCAACCGATATCATGGGCCGCCTCGGCGGTGAGGAGTTTGGCGCGCTTCTGTTTGGCGCGGGCGAGGGAACGGCGATCGGCACTGCCGAGCGTATCCGCCGCGCGCTCATGGTCGCGACCGCCGAGATCGACGGCAAGCATGTCGATGCTACTGTGAGCGTGGGCGTCGCCGTACTTGCCCGGGATGCGGACGAGGACGTGGCGTCTCTGTTCGAGCGGGCGGATCATGCGCTCTACGCAGCGAAAAAGCGCGGCAGAAATCGTGTCGAGGTCGCTGGAAGGCAGTCCGCAGCCGGTGCCGAGCGCGATGCCGGAGAAGCACGGCCGGAACTGGCAACCGTTTCCCCGATCAGGGCGGCGAGCCCCACGCTTGTTCCGCAATCGCCATCGTTTGATGACGACATCGCCTGGGCGGAAGCCGAGCCGTTGCGGGCGGCGCGCAAGTAAGCGCCGGTTCCTGCTCCGTCAAAGTTTAGACAGTCGAAGGACGGTTCCGTAAAGCGGCGGCGCTAACCTGTACCAGTCCCGTTTCCTTGTAGCGGCGAAACAATGGTTCTTGATGTACCGACTTTGCTCGTCGTTTCGATCTTCGTAACGGCGGTGCTGGGCCTGCTTCTGATCTTCGCCTGGATTCAGGACCGGAGCATACAGGCGCTCGGCTGGTGGGGCGCGGCTTACCTGCTCGGCGGTCTTTCCGCCGGAATGCTCAGCCTCCAGCAGTTCATCGCGAATGCGCTCGTTATCGATCTCGCCAGCGCGCTTCTCTTCGTCGCCTGCGGCATGTCCTGGAACGGGGCGCGCGTGTTCGACGGCAAGAACGTTCAACCGTTTGCGATGTTTGCAGGCGCGACGATCTGGCTTCTCGCCTGCCAGATTCCCGGCTTCGCCGAGTCGTCGATCGGCCGCATCGTGGTGAGTTCGCTGATCATCTCGAACTATACGCTTTTCACCGCGTTCGAGCTGTGGAGCGGCAGGGCGGAGAAACTCAATTCCCGCTGGCCTGCGGTGATCGTGATCACGCTGCATGGCGTGGTGTTTCCGAGCCAAGTGCCGCTCACCATGGTGCTGCCGGGCGATCGCATTGCGGCGGGACTGACGAACGGCTGGATTGCAACGCTTGCGATCGAATCCCTGCTGTACTCCATCGCTGCGGCGTTCATTCTTCTCGAGATGGCGAAAGAACGCACCGAGCGCGTGCACAAGGAAGCGGCGCTGATCGATCCGCTGACCGGGGTCCACAATCGCCGCGCCATCACGGAGTTCGCGAAACAAATTCTGGCGCGCGATGTGCGCCCGACCAAGCCGATGGCCGTTTTCATGTTCGACATCGACAAGTTCAAGTCGATCAACGACACGTTCGGACATCCTGTCGGCGACAAGGTCATCAAGCTGCTCGCAGCGACCGCGAAGAAGACGCTCCGTCAGACCGACGTATTCGGGCGGCTCGGCGGTGAGGAGTTCGCGGCCTTTCTCGGCAATACCGACGAGAAGGGCGCCGTCATCGTCGCCGAACGCGTGAGAATTGCGTTCCTTGAAGCGGCGAAAGTCGTCGACGGCATCAAGATCGGCGCTACCGTCAGCATCGGTGTAACCTTCACGACGAACTATAAAGACGAGGTCGATGCGCTGCTCGCGCGGGCGGATGAGGCGCTTTACGAGGCAAAGAACGCGGGCCGCAATCGCGTTATGATCCGCAGCGAGCAGAACGTGCAGGTGCCGGCAAGCAGTCTTGTCCCGGACCTGCCGGCGGCTCTATCAGAGCCGGTTACCACTCGTTAACCGTGTGGGGATTACGCTTGGCGAATGGCAAGCGTTGAGTCCCGTAACATCGCCGCTGAAGCGGCCCGGCTGGAAGCTCTCGCTCATGGCGCGGGTGAGGCGCTGGCCTGCACCCACGAAACGGCAGAAGAACTGCATCGCTCGCTGGTTCGCGAATTCATCGAGCGCAAGCAGAGCCGCGGCGTGTGGGCAAAGATGCGGGCGCTGAGCCTTTTCTCGCTCTGATTTCCGATCCGATATCTGCTGATCTCAGATTTTAGCCCGAGACTCCGTGCGCGCATTTTCCAATACGCGCCGTACGAACGCAGTGATATGTTTGATCGCGGCTTCGCCCCGGTTGGGGCCTAGCTGGCCCTGAACGGCGAGGGTGGCGAGGCCGTGCACCAGCGCCCACTGCTGCAATACGCCGTACAGGCGCTGGCCGCGAGACCGCTGTTTCCGGTCTAAAACTCCTTCGCAAGACTGACACGCAGCGCGAGCGGCTCGACCGGGTGAATGTGCCTGTCGTCGACTCCTGCAGCGGGCTCGCCGTTCAGCCTCGAAGTATAGAAGTAGGCGATTTGGTTCGACTTCGCGTTGAAGAGATTGATCGCGTCGAGCCAGAGCTTCATTCCATTGTGGAAGCGATAGCCGAGACGGGCGTTTACCAGCGTCGTCGATCCGGAGTGCACGCTGTCGTCCTCGATCAGCGGCCGCGTTCCGAAGTGCCGCAGCTTCATCGCGCCGAACCATCCGAAGGCTTCGCCGAAGGTCACGCCTGCGGTCGCGACAGCCGTCGCCGCACCCGGAATGTGATCGCCGGCCGGATCGATGTCGGTGAACCGCGCGTGCGTCATGGAGAGGGACGTGTCGAAGCGGAGCCACGAACTGTATTGATAGGCGTTCGTCCATTCGAAGCCCACGCGGCGGCTCGGGCGCGAGGCCTCGGTGGTGCCGGCATCGCCGACGAAAAGAAGCTCGGAATCGTAGTCCAGAATGAACACCGCAAACGAGGACTCGAGCTCCGGCAAGAACCTGCTTCGGACGCCGACTTCGCCGCCGCGCGATTTCACGAGGAAAGGCACCCGGTCCGCCGGGTTGCCCGAATTCGGATCGGTGGTGATGGTCACGCCGCGCAGGTCGTTCGAGTGGAACCCTTCGCCGATGTTCGCAAAGAACTCGGTGCGATGGAACGGGCCGAACACGATTCCCGCTTTCGGGCTGGCGATACCCGCATCGGCTTTGCCGGAGTTTGCTGCGAGATCGCTCTCGACTTTACCCGTGTAGCGGTCGTAGCGCATGCCTGCGATCGTCCTCATCCAGTTCGTCCAGCGCAACACCTGTTGCACGTAGAACCCGGCGCTTGCTTCCTGTACGTCGTCCGCGCGCACGGTCGTCAGCGTCATGCGTTGCGCGGTCTTGAACAGGCCGAGCCGAATGTCGTCGTAGCGCGTCTGGACGCCGAACGTGGTTTCCACGGGCAGCGAAGCGAAATTCGATTTGATTGTGTGCGAGGCGCTGATGCCGCCGAGGAAGCGCTTGTCGAGCTGACTGAACTGGTCGCCGTTCACCTGATCGTCGAGGAAGTAGGTGAAGTTATTGAAGAGACGCATGTCCTGACGCGCGAGGTAGCTGCTTATATGCGTCACCGTGCTGTCGGTGGTCATGCTCCAACGCGACGACAGGCTGTAGCGGCTCGATAACCCTCCGTCGGTTGCATCGAGCGTGCCGAAGCGCCCGATCAAGCCCTGACTGATCGCGCGCGCCGGAACCTGATCGGTCGAATTCCACTTGTTGTCGAAGGCCATCGCCGTGAAAGAGAAGCCGTCGAGCGCGGTGCCCTGGCTGTAGCGGAATATGCCGTTGAATTTCTTCTGCTTGTCGGGATTGTCCCAGGGGCCGTTGTAGCCGGTCGCCTCGATCGCGGTGAGGACAGTCCCGGCGCCGACCTGATGCGAGCCGATTACGAGGCCGCGCTTGTATCCAAAGCTGCCCATCGTGACCTGCGCGAGATTGCGCGGCAGCCGGTCAACGTAGTCGATGTGCACCGCGCCTGCGGACGCGAAATCGCCCTCTTCGGCGAAATAGGGGCCCTTGCGGACCCGCATCGACTGGATCAACTCGGGGATAAGAAAGTTCATGTCGGCGTAGCCCTGACCGTGGCCGTGGGTGCGCATGTTCACCGGCATGCCGTCGACGAAGAGCGCGATGTCTGAGCCGTGATCGAGGTTGAAGCCGCGGAGGAAATACTGATTGGCTTTGCCTTCGCCGGAATGCTGCGTGACGATCAGGCCGGGCACCTGCTCAAGCGCCTCGCCCGGACGCATCGCGGGTTGCGCATTGATCTGCTCGGGAGTGACAGTGATCTCGGTCGCGGCATTCGGCGGATTGGTGCGGTCGCCCGAGCCGGCGAGCACATCGATGGAGGGAAGGAAGATTTCCTGCGCGCATGCGACTTCGGCTGCGAACGAAACACCAAGCGCAGCCAACAGCATGACGCGAGAGAAAACGCCACCCAACAAGTTCATTGCAGCCCCCAAGCAATTCTACGTTCGCGAGGGTGCAACGCAATTGCAATCGTATGCGTGCGACGGCAACTTCATCCTTGGCAGCACCGAAAACAAAAAGGGCGCTTCTTGCGAAGCGCCCCTAGAGTTTGACCGCGCAATCCCCCAATCACGCGATCCGGGAGGAAACCTGTTGCTCAGTACGAGTAGTACATCTCGAATTCGACCGGGTGCGGCGTGTGCTCGAAGCGGACCACATCCTGCATCTTGAGATCGATGTAGCTGTCGATGAAGTCGTCGTCGAAGACGCCGCCGGCCTTGAGGAAGTCGCGGTCCTTGTCGAGGTTCATGAGCGCCTCGCGGAGCGAGCCGCAGACCGTCGGAATCTTCTTCAGTTCCTTCGGCGGCAGATCGTAGAGGTCCTTGTCCATCGCCGAACCCGGATCCATCTTGTTCTTGATGCCGTCGAGACCGGCCATCAGCATGGCTGCGAAGGCGAGGTAGGGGTTCGCCATCGGATCGGGGAAGCGCACTTCGACGCGCTTCGCCTTCGGATTCGAGGTGAACGGGATGCGGCACGACGCCGAGCGGTTACGCGCGGAGTAGGCGAGCAGCACCGGCGCTTCGTAGCCCGGCACCAGACGCTTGTAGGAGTTGGTGGACGGATTGGTGAAGGCGTTGATCGCCTTCGCGTGCTTGATGATGCCGGCGATGTAGGAGAGGCAGGTGTCCGAGAGGCCGGCATATTTGTCGCCGGCGAATACGGGCGTCGAGCCCTTCCAGATCGACTGGTGGCAGTGCATGCCCGAGCCGTTGTCACCGTAGATCGGCTTCGGCATGAAGGTCGCGCTCTTGCCGTACATGTGGGCGACCTGGTGGATGCAGTACTTATAAATCTGCATGTGGTCGGCCATCGTGGTGAGCGGGCCGAACTTCAGGCCGAGCTCATGCTGCGCGCTCGCCACTTCGTGGTGGTGCTTCTCGACCTTGGCACCCATCTTCGCCATGGCGCCGAGCATTTCGGAACGCATGTCCTGCGCCGAGTCCTGCGGCGGCACCGGGAAGTAGCCGCCCTTGGTGCGGATGCGGTGGCCGAGGTTGCCGGACTCGTATTCGGTCGCGGAGTTGATCGGCAGTTCCACCGAGTCGAGGCGGAAGCCGGTGTTGTAGGGGTCGGCTGCGAACTTCACGTCGTCGAACACGAAGAACTCTGCTTCGGGGCCGAAATAGATGGTGTCGCCGATGCCCGACGACTTCACATAGGCTTCGGCCTTTTTCGCCATGCCACGCGGGTCGCGGTTGTAAGGCTCGCCGGTGGTCGGCTCGAGCACGTCGCAGACGATCGAGACCGTGGTCTCGGCAAAGAACGGATCGACGCAGGCGGTCGCCGGATCCGGCATCAGGCACATGTCGGACTCGTTGATCGCTTTCCAGCCGGCGATCGAAGAGCCGTCAAACATGATGCCTTCGGAGAAGGTTTCTTCCTCGATCATGCCGACGTCGAACGTGACGTGCTGCCACTTGCCGCGCGGATCGGTGAAACGGAAATCGACATACTTTACGTCCTGATCCTTTATCAGTTTCAGGACATCCTTGGCGCTAGACATTGCGGTAGTTCCCCTCGTTATCTGAATTCCCGGGCCCGGGAATTGTTTGCGTTTGAGCGCGAGTAATCAGACGGCGTCGTCGCCCGACTCGCCGGTTCGAATGCGGATCGCTTCCTCGATATTGGACACGAAAATCTTGCCGTCCCCGATGCGGCCAGTCTGCGCCGCCTTGCGGATTGCGTCGATGGCCTTCTCGACCATTGCATCGGTGAGCACGATTTCGATTTTCACCTTGGGGAGAAAGTCGACGACATACTCCGCGCCCCGGTACAGTTCGGTATGGCCCTTCTGGCGGCCGAAACCTTTGGCTTCGGTGACGGTGATACCCTGCAATCCGACTTCCTGCAGCGCTTCCTTCACCTCATCCAGCTTGAACGGCTTGATGATGGCCTCGACCTTCTTCATTGGCTTTCTTTCCTCTCCCGGGGGGCTTCGTCGCGCGTGAAGCGCGCACTTTCGAGCCTGGCTCGATTGCTTATACGAGCCGGGGTCGCATTAGCAGGGTCCGTGCCAGCCTCCGGCATAAGCTGGCGCGTTGATTTTGCAGGAAAATTCAGCAATTCGCGAGACGTATGATTTCCCCGGCTACCATTCGAGCCTATTGAATAGGCAATATGCCCATGAAATAGGCGGCAAATTCGCGCCTGTTCGATGTGCAGAGCGCGGAGTTTAGGCAACAGGGCGCCGCTTTGCCAGCGCGATCACGCTACCGGGGCTCGTGATATGGCTTGCACATGCATGAGGTTCTGACGCCGCAAGAGATGTCGGAAGCAGACCGGCTCACGATTGCGGCCGGCACTCCCGGCATCGACTTGATGGAGCGGGCGGGCGCCGCAGTTGCGCGTGTTGCAGTGGATGTCATTCGCAATGGCCGCAGGATCGCGGTGGCGTGCGGTCCCGGGAACAACGGCGGCGACGGCTTTGTCGCTGCACGGATACTCCGCGAGCAGGGTTTCGATGTGCGGCTCGCGCTGTTCGGTTCGCGCGAGAAGCTCGACGGCGACGCGGCGATCGCGGCATCGCGCTGGCGGGGCGAGATCGAAGCGTTCGATGCGCGGTATCTGACAGCTTGCGATCTCATCATCGACGCGCTGTTCGGCGCGGGTCTTTCGCGCGATCTCTCCGGCGAAGCGAAGCGTGCAGTCGAGGCGATCAACGCGGCAGGCGCGCCGGTCGTGGCGGTCGATCTCCCTAGCGGGATCGATGGCGTGAGCGGACAGGGGAAGGGGGCCGCCGTCCGTGCAACCCATACAGTCACGTTCTGCCGGATGAAGCCCGCGCATCTTTTGATGCCGGGAAGAATTCATTCCGGGAAAATCACGGTAGCCGACATCGGGATTCCGGATCGCATCGTTCAAGCGCTCGGCGGCAAGCTTTGGCTGAACACGCCAAATGCATGGACCGGTACGTATCCCTGGCCGGCTTTGGATGGACACAAATACAAGCGCGGCCATGCGGTAGTCGTGAGCGGCCCGGCGCATGCGACCGGGGCCGCACGATTGGCCGCGAGAGCGGCGCTCAGGAGCGGGGCGGGCCTGGTAACTGTGGCGGCTTCCAAGGCCGCGGTGCCGGTGCTTTCGGCTTCGCTCGAGGCAGCGATGGTCCGCGAGGCACAGGGTGCAGCGGGCCTCAGGAAGCTCCTCACGGACGAGCGAATGAATGCCGTGCTGCTCGGGCCCGGAAGTGGCGTCGGGAAGGCTACGATGGCTGTTGTCGAGGCCGCGGCGAAAGCGGGCAGGCTGCTCGTAATTGATGCTGATGCTATCTCAAGCTTTAGTGGAAGTTTATCAAAACTAATTAATATACTAAAATATAATAATAAAATACCAATTCTTACGCCACACGACGGAGAGTTCGCGAAGCTGTTTGCGAGCGACTCAGCGCAAGTGCTTGCAGTTGAATCGAAAGTCGAGCGGGTCCGTAGGGCTGCGAAACGGCTCGGCGCCGTCGTCGTACTCAAAGGCCCCGACACGGTGATCGCCTCGCCCGATGGTCGCGCGGCGATCTCAAACAACGCACCGCCCTGGCTCGCGACGGCGGGCGCCGGCGATGTGCTCGCGGGCATCGTTCTCGGGCTGGTCGCGCAAGGGATGCCGGCTTTCGAAGCGGCGGGCGCTGCGGTGTGGCTGCACGGAGAGGCGGCGAACCTTGCGGGCTTCGGCATGACTGCCGAAGACATCGAACCCGCACTCAGGAATGTACTCGCGCGGCTTTATGCGGATTTCGGTCCGTCCCGTTGAGCCAACGCGTCGGCGACAATCTCGTCGTGGTCGAAGGCGAGCTTTTCGGCCCGGAAATTCGAGACGAATTCCGCTTCTGCGGCGTCGTCGCCAGCCACGGCTTTGTGGCTGCCGGCCTCGATCAGGTAGGCCGCGGACACACAGTGGCCGCGCGGGTCGCGATCGGGTCTCGAATAGACGCCAATGAGCCGGACGATGCGGCCCTCAATCCCGGTCTCCTCGCGAAGCTCTCGGAGTGCCGCTTCCTCCATCCGCTCGCCGTAGTCCACGAAGCCACCGGGCAGGGCGTATTGCCCCCGAAACGGAGGGTTCTTCCGGCGAATGAGGAGAAGCCGGCCGGCCGGGTCGAAAACGACGCAATCGGCCGCGAGCGAGGGTTGCTTGTGCATGGGCGGTATCGAAACGGAGTTGAACCCCAAAAGTGCCATGCTATACCCCGCCTCGCCAAATAAGCGCCGGGCAGCCCCCGAGCACTTCCCCGCGGGTGTGGCGGAACTGGCAGACGCACTGGATTTAGGTTCCAGCGCCGCAAGGCGTGGGGGTTCAAATCCCTCCACCCGCACCAGTTTGTGCCCTCTGACGGAAATCAGAAACGAAGGCTTTGACGAAGATGCAAGTGAAGGAAACCCTCTCCGAGGGCCTGAAGCGCGAATATGAAGTAGTGGTCCCCGCGGCCGATCTCGACCAGCGCGTGAACGCGAAGCTCGACGAGATCAAGGGCCGGGTGAACATCGCTGGCTTCCGCCCCGGCAAGGTGCCGATGAGCCACCTCAAGCGCGTCTACGGAAAGTCCGTGATGAGCGAGGTGATCCAGCAGGCGGTCAACGATTCGAACCAGAAGATCCTCGACGACGGCAAGTTCAAGCTCGCGATGGAGCCGAAGGTCACGCTCGCCGCCGAAGACGAAGCTGCGGTGAAGCAACTCGTCGAGGGCAAGAGCGATCTCGCGTTCAAGGTCGCGATGGAACTTCTGCCGAAGATCGAATTTCCAGACTTCAAGAAGCTCAAGGTCACGCGCCCGGTCACGGAAACGACCGATGCCGACGTCGATCAGGCGCTCGAAAAGATCGCGGAAGCGAACCAGCAGTTCGAGGAAAAGCAGGGCAAGGCCGCCGACGGCGATCAGGTCACGATCGACTTCAAAGGATCGGTCGACGGCACGCCGTTCGACGGCGGCTCGGCCGAAGATGCACCGCTCGTGCTCGGCTCGAACACCTTCATTCCGGGCTTCGAAGAGCAGCTGATCGGTGTCGCCGCCGGAGACCAGAAAGACATCACGGTGAAATTCCCGGCCGATTACGGCGCGGACCATCTCGCCGGTAAGGATGCCGTCTTTGCGATCAACGTGAAGAAAGTCGAGAAGCCGAAAAAGACTGAGCTGAACGACGAGTTCGCGAAGTTGGTTGGCGCGGAAGACTTCGCCAAGCTCAAGGAACAGGTGCGGGATCGCATCTCGCGCGACTTCAAGCAGGTTTCGCGTTCCAAGGCGAAGCGTTCGCTGCTCGACGCGCTCGACGAAGCGCTGAAGTTCGATGCGCCGCCGTCGCTGGTGGAGCAGGAATTCGACACGGTCTGGAAAGCGATTAACAACGACCTTCAGAACCGGAAGATCACCTGGGCCGACGAGGACACCACGGAAGAAGAGGCGAAGTCGGAATATCGTCGCATTGCCGACCGGCGCGTCCGTCTCGGTCTCGCCATTGCGGAAATCGGGGAGAAGAACAATATCCAGGTTTCCGACGAGGAACTGACGCGCGCGCTCGTGGAACAGACCCGGCAGTTTCCGGGTCAGGAACAGCAGGTCTGGGACTATTTCCGCAAGAATCCGCAGGCGATGGCGGGCATCCGTGCCCCGATCTTCGAGGACAAGGTCGTCGATTTCATCCTCGAGCTCGCCGAGGTCACGGAAAAGCAGGTTTCCCGCGACGAATTGCTTGCCGACGACGAGGAAACGACTTCCCGGCCCAAGATCGGGAAGAACAAGAAGGCGAAGAAGTAGGTCCGGGATTAACCCACTCGATCCCGGCCCACGCTAAATTCCGGCCAGCCGATTCGAGTGGAAGATATCTAGGAGATGACGATGCGCGATCCGATCGAAACCTACATGAACCTCGTTCCGATGGTGGTCGAGCAGACCAACCGCGGCGAACGCGCCTACGACATCTTCTCGCGGCTGCTGAAAGAGCGCATTATTTTCATCACCGGCCCGATCGAGGACGGCATGTCCACGCTCGTCGTTGCGCAGCTCTTGTTCCTCGAAGCCGAGAACCCGAAAAAAGAAATCTCGATGTACATCAATTCGCCGGGCGGCGTGGTGACGTCGGGCATGGCGATCTACGACACCATGCAGTTTATCCGCCCGCCGGTCTCGACGCTCTGCACCGGTCAGGCTGCTTCGATGGGTTCGCTGTTGCTTGCTGCCGGCGCCAAGGGGCAGCGCTTCTCGCTCCCGAACGCGCGCATTATGGTTCACCAGCCTTCCGGCGGCTTCCAGGGGCAGGCGACCGACATCATGCTGCATGCGCAGGAAATCCTGAACCTGAAGAAGCGCCTCAACGAAATCTACGTGAAGCACACTGGCCAGCCGCTCAAAGTGATTGAGGATGCGTTGGAGCGCGACAAGTTCATGACCGCCGAGATGGCGGCGGAGTTCGGCCTCGTCGACAAGGTGATCGACAAGCGGCCTACGGACGAAATGCCTCTGTCCAAGGCTTCATAAGCGCTTATCTCTTCAGCAAAATTTAGCGATCAAACGCCGCCATCTATTGGCGGCGTTTTTATATGCGACTAGCATTCTCGCCATCGAAGATAGCGGGAAGCGGCGGGCGTGTGGACTGAACTTCTCAACTACAAAGACCCGAAGTTCATTCTGCTGTTGCAGATACTCGTCGTGGTCGGCGTTCCGCTGGTGTTGTGGCGCTATCTCGGTCTGCGCCGCGCGTTTCCGCTGGCGATCATCCAGATCTTCGTCGGCATTGTGCTCGGCGAGTCCATCTTCGGCGCGTTCGCGCCCGAGGCCTTCACGTATCTGTTCGGGCCGCCTGCGGTGAAACTCGGTGTCGGCACGCTCGCGCAGGTCGCGGTTGTGTTGTTCGTGTTCCTCGCCGGGTGCGAGGCCGACCGCTCCATTCTCAGCAATGCCGCCGGCATGATCCTGAAGATCGGCGTGACCGGCGTTGTCACGCCCTGGGTTCTCGGCGGGATCGCGGCCTTTGCGCTCGCCGGATATTACAGCGCGATTGCCGGCAGCGCGGTGGTCGGCGAGCGCGGTAATCTCCTTTACGCCGTCGCCTTCGGGCTCTGCATGGCGGTGACGGCGCTGCCAGTGCTCGTGATCGTGCTGCGCGAACTCGGTTTCAATGCGAAGCCGATCGGCACGGTGGCGCTTGCGGTGGGCGGCGTCGACGACGGGCTGTTGTGGCTTTCGCTCGCGCTGCTCCTGCCACTGGCGCCGCTCGGTGTGGCGAGCCAGTCCTTCGTCAGTATGACCGCGCTGATTGCGTTTCTGTTCGCGATCGGGGGCGGTGTGGTCGCCGTTCTTCTCATCCGTTTCGCGATCAATCCTGTGCTGCAGCGGCTTCTCGCGCAGCAGTCGCCCGAGCGTTTGCTCATGTCCGCTGTCATTATCGCGGTATTTCTCTGTTCCGCGATCACGGAGCTGACGGGGCTGCATGCAGTGTTCGGTGCCTTCCTGATGGGACTCCTGATGCCGGAGAAGCTCCGGCACATGGCGCAGGACCGCTTCGACGTGCCGGTGAGCCTTCTCCTGCTGCCGTTTTTCTTTCTCGCGACCGGCCTCAAGACCAAGTTCGAGTTCGGCAACAGCGAGATGTGGTTCGTGTTCGCGGTGGCGATGGCCGTGTGCCTCTCCGGCAAGTTTCTCGGCGTGACCATTCCGTCCTACCTGTCGGGCCAGTCGCTGCCGTTCTCAATCACGCTCGGCACGCTGATGCAGTGCAAGGGGCTGATGGAGATCGTGGTGGTCACGCTGCTCTATGAGCGCGGCGTATTCGGCCAGAGCACGTTCACGGCGCTCATTCTGGTGGCGCTGGTTTCGACCGCAATCACCGCACCGCTGTCAAAGCTCGCGCATTGGTATTTCGGCGATGCCGCGACGCAGACGCGCGAAGAGGAAAAGGTCGACGTCAGCGTGCCCGTGGCGCCGGATCTGCCGAAAGCGGAACAGGCGGGAGAAGTCGTCGGAGCGCGCGCGAAAGTGGAGGGAGCTTCGCTCGATTTCGAACATGCGATCGGCAAGGTCGCGGTGACAAACCCCGACGTGGTGATCGGCAGGCACAAGGACGACGGCATTCGCGTCAACGATGTGCGCGTCTCGCGCGGGCACGCGCGCCTCAAGCAGGCCGGCGATGGGGCTTACGAGATCACCAACCTGACGGCGACGCGCAGCGAACCCAATCCGATCACCGTCAACGGGGTCGAGCAGGAACGCGCGATCCTGCGCGACGGCGACTTGGTTTCGCTGAACGGGGTGAAGTTCACATTCCGGAACGCGGCCTGACGCTCAAGGCTGGTCGAGCCGCAGTGTGGTTTCGCCGAGTTTGATGAGGTCGCCGGGTTTCACCTGCGCGTCGGCGGTGATCCGCTCGCCGTTAACCCAGAGTCCGCCGGGTCTGCCGCCGTCATAGATGCGGACCTCGAGGTTCTTCATGTCGAAGGTGATGACCGCATGCTGCTGGCGGGAGATCGTGTCGTCGCCGAAGTTGATCTGGACGCGCATGTCGTCGCCGCGGCCGATCTGGTTCGTGCCGGAGAAGATGCTGACCGCGTTTCCCGCGCCCGGGCCGTCGGTGATGGTCAGCTTCGCGACCACCGCGTTCGACTTGTCGCGGATCAGCTGGGTCGAAATGTCGTCCAGCGCCTCGCCGCTGCCGGTCTCGCCCTGCCTGACGATGCGGGTCTCATTTGAGGACATGGCTGCCTTTCGTTCCGGATGCCTTGAACGTCATCGAACGTAACGCATATGCGCGGGAGCGGTCACGCGCCCTCAAACCCGGCCGCAAGGGAACTTTTCGGTGCCATAGCGGCCTCCCGCGGGCGGCGGATCGTCGCAATTCCTCATTTGGAACGGGCGTGCCGGCACCGTCCTTCTTCATCCACAAAGTGCGAGAGTCCGGTGTTCCGGTAGCACTTGGATAGGATTTGGGTCGTAAGATCGTCATGAGACGAATCGAGGAGGGTCAGCCCGCTAAGGTTAAGCGAACCTTGATCATCCCGGCAGTAGCGTGCTTCGCTGTTGCAATGCAGGGTGGGGCGAGATTCTCGAACTACCCCGGGCCGGATTCGGCACCGGGACAACGCCTTGAGGGCAGGACGCGCTCGGGGCGAAGGAACGGAGAAGTGGAATGAGCAAGGCCGGCGGCGAGTCCAAGAGCACCCTCTACTGCTCTTTTTGCGGCAAGAGCCAGCACGAGGTCCGCAAGCTGATTGCCGGCCCGACCGTCTTCATCTGCGATGAATGCGTCGAACTGTGCATGGACATCATCCGCGAGGAGAACAAATCCTCGCTGGTCAAGTCGCGCGACGGCATTCCGACGCCGAAGGAAATTCGCAAGGTTCTCGATGACTATGTCATCGGCCAGGACCAGGCGAAGAAAGTCCTCTCGGTCGCGGTACACAACCATTACAAGCGGCTGAACCACTCGACCAAGCACAACGACGTTGAGCTTGCGAAGTCGAACATCCTGCTGATCGGGCCCACGGGCTCGGGCAAGACGCTGCTCGCGCAGACGCTCGCCCGCATCCTGGACGTGCCGTTCACGATGGCGGATGCGACGACGCTCACCGAAGCCGGTTATGTCGGCGAGGACGTCGAAAACATCATCCTGAAGCTGTTGCAGGCCGCCGACTACAACGTCGAGCGCGCGCAGCGTGGCATCGTCTACATCGACGAAATCGACAAGATTTCCCGCAAGTCCGACAATCCGTCGATCACGCGCGACGTGTCGGGCGAGGGCGTGCAGCAGGCGCTCCTGAAGATCATGGAAGGCACCGTCGCCTCCGTGCCTCCGCAGGGTGGCCGTAAGCACCCGCAGCAGGAATTCCTCCAAGTCGATACCACGAACATCCTGTTCATCTGCGGCGGCGCCTTCGGCGGCCTCGAGCGGATCATCTCCGCGCGCGGCGTCGGCACGTCGATCGGCTTCGGCGCGACCGTGCGCTCGCCGGAAGACAAGAAGCCCGGCGAAGTGTTCCGCAATGTAGAGCCGGAAGATCTTTTGAAATATGGCCTGATTCCGGAATTCATCGGCCGTCTGCCGGTGCTGGCGACGCTCGGCGATCTCGACGAGGAAGCGCTCAAGAAGATTCTCATGGAGCCGAAGAATGCGCTGGTGAAGCAGTATCAGCGCCTGTTCGAGATGGAAAACGTGCACCTCACCATTCACGAGGAAGCGCTCGGCGCGATTGCCCGCAAGGCGATCGAGCGCAAGACCGGTGCCCGCGGCCTCCGCTCGATCATGGAAGGCATTCTGCTCGAAACCATGTTCGAGCTCCCGAGCCTTGAAGGCGTCGAGGAAGTCGTCATTTCCCGCGAAGTGGTCGAAGGCGGTGCGCGCCCGCTCTACACCTACTCGGATCGCGGCGGCGAACAGGCGGCGCCGGCGAGCGCCTGAGGCGCTCTGGTTTCGCTGCTATACGATTTGAAGGGGCCGAAAGGCCCCTTCGTTTTGTGTGATTGCGGCCGTTTGGCCGAATGATTGGGGGATACCGGCGATGTGGATCATCATGCTGATCACCGTGGCGGGGGTTTTGCTGCTGGATTTTACGGGCTCGATTCCGCAGTCGAGCGTGGGCGGCCCGCTGACAATATTCTTCGTGGCTTTGCTCGCGATGCTGGCGTACGGAGTTTACGAAGCGTGGTCGAACAAGCGCGGCGTGCTGGGCTGGATCGTGAGCATCGTCTGCTCGTTTTTAGGTGGGATCGTAGCCGGGCTTGTAGGCGCGGAGATTCTCGATTTGATACTTCCGTACCTTCGTCTCGACGGGCCGCTTGCGACGTCGCACCATCCGCTGCGCTATATTCTGCCTGCGGGGATGATGGTGTTCATACTGTCGGGTTCGTGGGCCGCGCTAAAGCTTGTGAACCGGTTCCGTTAAACCGATCTCGAGCGGGACGTCCGCTCTCGCCCCGGAGATTGGCGCTTGAGAACGTAAAATGCTTTCCGCAGCCCGCAACTCGATCATCGCGATTGTTCTGTCGCTCCTGCCGCTTCCCGCTTTGAAGCTGCTCGATCACTTCAACCGCGGCTGTGGCGACGGCTTGTGCGGATTTTTCTCCGGGCTCCTGATCCTCGGTGCGCTGTTCGCGGCGACGGTGTTCTTCATGATCCGGAGTGCCCGGCAGAAGGAAACGCCCGCTCTCCTCCGTCTTGTTCCGATTGCGCTCTGGATGCTGGCTTTCGTTCCCTTGGTTTTCTGACCGGCGAATAGGGCCGCTGCGGTCCTATCGGGATCACGCGCTGGTCAAACGACCCGAAAACGGGGGAAAATGGCCTGAAACCTGCATTTTATGGCACTTGAACCCCTATGGTTCGTTGCTACCTATGATCCCGAACAAGATTCCGGCCGGAATCGCCCGTAAGTCACTGTTCACTACCCGAGGGCAGAATTCCTTCCCGGAGCCGAAGAAAGGGCCGAAATGACCGCCCAGAAGCCGCGTCCCCCGCTAGTTCCGGGTCAGAGCCAAAGCTATCCCGTTCTCCCGCTGCGCGACATCGTGGTGTTTCCCCACATGATCGTGCCGCTCTTCGTCGGCCGCGAGAAATCGATCCGCGCGCTCGAAGAGGTGATGAAGAACGACACCTACATTCTCCTCGCGACCCAGATGAACGCGAGCGACGACGAGCCCAAGGCCGACGCCATCTTCAAGGTCGGCACGCTCGCTTCCGTGCTGCAGTTGCTGAAGCTTCCCGACGGCACCGTGAAGGTGCTGGTCGAGGGCGTCGAGCGCGCGAACATCTCGAATTACACCGACCGCCCCGAATACTTCGAAGCGGAAGCCACCACCATCGCCGCCGATGAGGGCGAGCATGTCGAGATCGAGGCGCTGGCGCGCTCGGTCGTGAGCGAATTCGAAAACTATGTGAAGCTGAACAAGAAGGTTTCGCCGGAAGTTGTCGGCGTGGTCTCCCAGATCGACGACCACTCGAAGCTCGCCGACACCGTCGCTTCGCATCTCGCAGTCAAGATCGCCGACAAGCAGGCGGTGCTTGAGCTGACGAGCGTCGCCGCGCGCCTCGAAAAGGTGCTCGCGCTGATGGAAAGCGAAATCTCGGTCTTGCAGGTCGAGAAGCGCATCCGCACGCGCGTCAAGCGGCAGATGGAGAAGACCCAGCGCGAGTATTATCTCAACGAGCAGATGAAGGCGATCCAGAAGGAACTCGGCGACGAGGACGGCAAGGACGAACTTCAGGAACTCGAAGACAAGATCAAGCGCACCAAGCTTACGAAGGAAGCGCGCGACAAGGCGATGCATGAGCTGAAGAAGCTCCGCCAGATGTCGCCGATGTCCGCGGAAGCGACCGTCGTGCGCAATTATCTCGATTGGGTGCTCTCGATCCCCTGGAACAACAAGAGCAAGGTCAAGAAGGACCTGAAGTTCGCGCAGGACATTCTCGACGCCGATCACTACGGCTTGGAGAAGGTCAAGGAACGCATCGTCGAATATCTTGCGGTCCAGCAGCGCGCGAACAAGCTCTCCGGCCCGATCCTGTGCCTCGTCGGCGCTCCCGGCGTCGGCAAGACCTCGCTTGGCAAGTCGATTGCGAAAGCGACCGGCCGCGAATTCGTGCGCGTGTCGCTCGGCGGCGTGCGTGACGAAGCCGAAATCCGCGGTCACCGCAGGACCTATATCGGCTCGATGCCGGGCAAGATCATCCAGTCGATGCGCAAGGCGAAGAAGTCGAACCCGCTCTTCCTGCTCGACGAAATCGACAAGATGGGCGCGGACTTCCGCGGCGATCCGTCTTCGGCGCTGCTCGAGGTGCTCGACCCCGAGCAGAATTCGACGTTTGCAGACCACTATCTTGAGGTCGATTACGACCTCTCGAACGTGATGTTCGTGACGACGGCGAATACGCTCAACATTCCGCCTGCGCTCCTTGATCGTATGGAAGTAATCCGGATCGCGGGTTACACGGAGAACGAGAAGGTCGAGATCGCGCGCAAGCACCTGATCCCATCCGTCACCGCCAAGCACGGGTTGAAGCCGGAGGAATGGTCGATCAGCGAAGACGCGCTGCTCACCGTGATCCGCCGCTACACCCGCGAGGCGGGCGTGCGCTCGCTAGAGCGCGAAATTGCGACCATGATCCGCAAGGGCGTGAAGGAACTGATCACCGAGAACAAGGAAAAGGTTTCGGTTATCGCCGACAACCTCGAGACCTATCTCGGCGTGCCGAAGTATCGCTACGGCGAGGCGGAGCGCGAGGATATGACCGGTGTCGTGACCGGTCTCGCCTGGACGGAAGTCGGCGGCGAACTGCTCACGATCGAAGGCCTGATGATGCCCGGCAAGGGCAAGATGACGGTGACCGGCAACCTCCGCGACGTGATGAAGGAATCGATCTCGGCTGCGGCGTCTTACGTCCGCTCGCGCGCCATCGACTTCGGCGTCAAGCCGCCGCTGTTCGAGAAGCGGGACATCCACGTCCACGTGCCCGAAGGGGCGACTCCGAAGGACGGCCCGTCGGCGGGCGTCGCGATGGTCACTGCCATCGTCTCGGTGATGACCGGAATTCCGGTTCGCCGCGACGTTGCGATGACCGGCGAGATCACGCTGCGCGGACGGGTTCTCCCGATCGGCGGCCTCAAGGAGAAGCTGCTTGCGGCGCACCGCGGCGGCATCAAGAAGGTGCTGATCCCGGAAGAGAACGCGAAGGATCTCACCGAGATTTCGGAGCAGATCAAAGGCGGTCTCGATATCGTGCCGGTGTCGCGGATGGATGAGGTGCTCGCGCATGCGCTCGTCCGGAAGCCGGAGCCGATCGAATGGGATGAGGCTGCGGAAGCGGCCAGCGCCAAACCCGTCAAGGGTGGCGAAGACGACCAGTCTTCCGTCATCGCGCACTGACGGACGAACGAGACACGCACCCGCGGCAGGGAAACCCGCCGCGGGTGCTGCGTTTCAGGGCGTTTCAGGGGAAATCGGCCGGGCCGGCCGCCTCAAACCTTGCATTTGCATGCGAAAGGCGGAACTTCTGATTTTGAGCCGGATTGGGGAGTCCGGATCGACGAAAGCCAGGGAAGGGAACTCGCAATGACCAAAAACGATCTGATCGTTCAGGTGTCGGAAGTCTCGAATCTGACCCGCATCCAGGCAACCGCCGCGGTCGAAGCGACCTTCGACCTGATCACCAAAGCGCTCAAGGCGGGCGACGAAGTGAAGATCATCGGCTTCGGCACCTTCAGCGTCTCGAACCGCGCTGCGCGCGAGGGGCGTAACCCGCGCACCGGCGAGGCGGTGCAGATTCCGGCTTCGAAAGCGCCGAAATTCTCGGCGGGAAAAGGGCTCAAGGACGCGCTGAACCGCTAAGTGCGGGAAGGTTGATTGCGAGGGGCACCCGTCGTAAACGGTCGCCCGGCAAGCGCGGTTAGCTCAGCTGGTAGAGCATCTCGTTTACACCGAGAGGGTCGGCGGTTCGAGCCCGTCACCGCGCACCATCTTCCTCCGACGCCTGCAAAAAGGGAAACGGCCGCACGCTTGCGCGAGCGGCCGCGATTTTTTCCGCCATGCCCCGGTTACGAAGCTGCGGTGATGGAGTGGTAGTTCGAAAACTCCCGGTTATTCGCTTTCAACTTCTCAAGCCGCTCGTTCTGTTTGGCCTTTAGCGCCTTCGCCATGATCTTGTCGAAGCGCATGGAAATGCCTTTCGCGGCGGCTTCCCGGACGATGCGCTCGTCGTCGAAATTGAATTCCTCGACATTGTCGCCGCCGGAATTATAGGAGCGCCAGGCACGCCACTTGATGTAGAGATCGATTTCTTCGCCGGGTGCGGCGTAGTCGAAAAATAGCGTATTGCGTCCGCCGGACGGGTAGGGGTGAAACAGGTCCGGCTGCGACTTCCACAGATCGTTCTCGATCGCCGGATGCATCGCATAGGTCGGGTTCTGTTTGAGGCGGGCGGCGCCTGCTGAGTGAAACACGCGGAGGCTGAAGATCACGAGATCGCCGGGCTCCGAAGCGATGTCGTACAATTCGTACGTGGCCGTCGGAATCTTGATCGATGAGCCGTCCGGCAGATCGACGCGATGCTTTCCGAAGAAGTTGCGCAGTCCTCTGGGCGGCTTGAACTTCGTTTGCCCCACGTGATGCGATCCGGGCGCCACCTTGAGCCCGCCGCTGTAGCGCGTGTAGTCGCGGAAATAGATGCCGAAGCGATAGCCCCGATAAACCTGTCCCGGAGCCGGGTCCCAGGTTTTGTTGATGTCGCCGGGTGTGCCGCGCGCGTCCGCGTGCAAGGTCCGGAACGGGTTGTTGGCGATCTTTCCAGCTTCGGGCTCGTAGTTCATCGACGTCTCGCCGTAATAGACGAGCTCCTTGCCGAGCAGCGCATTGGCGATGCGCAAAATCTTGTCGTCGAGAATGACCGGGCGTAGCTGGTCGGAGCTCATGAGATCGCGGCTCGTGCCCCGCTTCCATTCCTCCGCCATCAGGGCTTCCATTTCGCGCATGCGCTCGGCGCTGAAAAGACCCTTTACGATGCAGAAGCCGTACTTCTCGGCGGTCTGCTTGATGCCATCGAGGTCGTCGGGACGCTTTGCGTAGTCGGACATTGTGCCTTCCTGAAATACTTCGCTGGCGTTACGCCAAGCGCGGTCCAGCCCGCATATTTCTACTGCGGGACCTCGCTATTCCGCAAATGCGGTGCGCCTTTCGCAGCCGCGGAAAAGGGAAAAGCGCATGCACTTTGGGTTCCAGCGTCGGCGTACGGAGCGCTTGACGCGACGCCCGCCTCGGGCTCGGCTTACTCTCTACCAACGCAGCAGGCGCGATCCTGCGAACGAGCCCGCCAGCACGACAAAGCCGATTGCCAGCGAGTACCATGTCGCCACGAAAAGCGGGCTGTCGTTGTCGCAGTTCAGCGCATAAAACACCGCCGCAATGCCGCTCGCCGCAAGTCCTGCGATGGCGCCCGCGAGTTTGGGACTGGTCGGCGCGCCATAGCGCAATGCGCCGAGTGCAATTGCGAGCGGTGCCAGCGCGAGCGCGGGAATTACCGTCAGACAGAACAGCCAGTTTGAGCCGCGAAGGTTAGCGAGCCAAGCGCTCGGCGGCGCAACGGAAAGTTCGGTTGCGACGCCAATGACGAGCGTTGCCAGTGCGGCTGCAGCCACCCAAAGCCAGGGTGAGAGTTGCGCGCCGGGCCTGCCCGCGCGCAACAGCAAGCCTGCCGCAGCGACTGCGAGCAGCGTGACGACCGCAAGCTTGAGCAGGAAACGCGGCGTCGCAACGGCGCCGGCAAAGTCCGGACGCAAGCCGAGGAGGGGAAAGAAGTACACTGCCGTGACCGCGACGCAGCCTGCAAGCGCAAGCAATGCGAACCGGTCGAATGCCGCGCGCGGCTGCTTTGCGTCGGCGGCAAGCGCGCGGACGAGATCGTCTGTTTTCATTCTTCCGGTTCCTTTCGTAAGGCGGCGGCAAGCCGCTTCAATGCGCGGTGGAGCGCTACCCGCACCGCGCCTTCGTTCATGCCGATTGCGTCGCCCACCTCGCGCATCGAGTATCCCTCGATGGATACCGCGCGAATGATCTTCCGGTCACGCTCCGGCAAGGTCTCAAGGATCCGTTCGACGTCGCGGCATACGGTGGGATCCGTCGACGCCGAGGGAATCTCCTGAACGAGCGTGTCGATCTCGATCTCCGCGCGCCGCGTCCTGCGGCGCAAGGCATCTATCAGCTTGTTCCGCACAATCGCGTTGATCCAGGGGCCGAGCGGTTCGCCGCGCCGCCAGGTGTGACGCTTGAGATGGATCGCAATCAGGGTTTCCTGCACGGCGTCCTCGACCTCGGACAAGGGGGCGGCGAAACGATGGCACGCGCGCACCGCTGTCGCCCGGATTACAGGGGTTACGAGTTCGAGCAATCGCCGGTACGAATCGGCGTTGCCGTCGATTGCAGCGTTCATCAGCGCGGTCCATTCGAGTTCGCGATCTGGACTTCTCACGAATACTCCTCGTGGTACGCGCGCCGGGCCGGTTTCGTTACACATCCTACCTGTTACAGGGATGAGACCCAATTGTGCCGCTCACAGCTTCGTGAGCGTGTAACGGCGGGGCCCCGCCAAGCGAAAAGCTTCTGTAGGCGCATTTCGGCGCCTGCGAATTGGGAGCAAAAACATGTCCAATACCGCAATGAAACTCGCACTCGCGGGCTCGCTCGCTGCTGCCCTGGCCACCATTTCGGTCCCGGCGACAGCGCAGGACGCGTCGAAGGAGAAATGCTTCGGCGTTTCGCTGAAGGGCAAGAACGACTGCAAGGCTGGCGCCGGCACGACCTGTGCGGGAACCTCCAAGGTCGATTACCAGGGCAACGCCTGGTCGCTCGTTCCGAAAGGCACCTGTACGACCATGACCGTTCCCGGTAACCGCAAGGGTTCGCTGACGGAACTAAAGCGCGACCTTCCCAAGAGCTGATCGAACTCGTTAGCCGTCGCGCCCTTTGACGCCGGCGCGGCGGCTAACCATCCCGTGGAGCGGATCATGACATCAGTGGAATCGGGGTTGCGTGTCGGGCGTGAAATTCCAGAACGCGCCGGCGTGGGTCTCAAGGCCGAACACTATCGGGATATTCTCACCGGCACCCCCGATGTGGGGTTCTTCGAGGTGCACGCAGAAAATTACATGGGCGCGGGCGGCCCGCCGCATCGCTATCTCGATGCGATCCGGGCGCGCTACCCGCTCTCGCTCCACGGTGTCGGCTTGTCGATTGGTGCCGCGAAGCCGCTCGACAAAGATCATCTGGCACGTCTGAAAGCGCTGATCTCGCGCTACGAGCCGGGACTGTTCTCTGAGCATCTCGCCTGGTCCACGCATGAATCCGACTTCTTCAACGATTTGCTGCCGGTGCCCTACACGCGCGAGACGCTAAATCTCATATGCGATCACATCGATGAAGTTCAGACGACGGTTGGACGCCGCATGCTGCTCGAAAATCCTTCCGTCTATGTCGTGTTCGAGGAAAGCGAAATTCCGGAAGCTGCATTTCTCGCAGAGATAGCCGCACGAACCGGGTGCGGGCTGCTCCTCGATGTGAACAACGTCGAGGTTTCCGCGAACAACGCAGGCTACGACGCCGTGCGTTACATCGACGAATTTCCGGCGGAGCATGTCGGCGAGATCCATCTCGCAGGCAACGCAGTAGCGGAAGGCGAGGGTGAGCTACTCCTGATCGACGCGCACGGTTCTCCGGTAGAGGACAGCGTCTGGAGGCTTTATCGCGCCGCGCTTGCGCGCACCGGCCCTGTTCCGACGCTGATTGAGTGGGACAACGATGTACCCGCGTGGCGGCGTCTTTACGATGAGGCACAGAAGGCCGATGCGGAGCTGTCGCGAGCGGCAGCCTTCCGGAACCGTGCCGCAAACACCCGAGCGCGCAGCCATGCACCGCTCGCTCGCTGAAGCGCAGCGCGCGTTCGCTCGGGCGCTTGGCGACCCTGAGTTGCCGGTGCCTGCGGGCGTCACAGGCTTGCAGGCATCGCAGGCGAAGCGCCGATTTGCGATCTACCGCAACAACGTAGCGGTCAGTCTCATCGATGCGCTTGCGGATTCGTTCCCGGTAACGGCGGCGCTGGTCGGTGAGGAGTTCTTTCGCGCGATGGCTGGCGAGTACGCGCGGACCTGCAAGCCCGCTTCACCAGTCCTGAGCCAATACGGAGAAGGATTCCCCGACTTTATCGGCTCATTCGCGCCGGCGGGCAGCGTGCCCTATCTGGCGGATGTCGCCCGTATGGAAGTTGCATGGACGAGCGCATACCACGCGGCAGATGCCGTTCCGTGCAGCATCGCGGCCGTTTCGAACCTGGGCGAGCGCGCGGCGGAGGCGAGGGCGACGTTCCTGCCCTCGGCACGACTTGTCATCTCCGACTATCCCGTTGGGTCGATCTGGCTTTCGCACAAAAGCGGTGAGGCTGTCGCGCCGCAATCGTGGCTCGGCGAAGTGGTGCTGCTCTGGCGGCCAGATATGAACGTCGAAATCGCAATTCTGACGAATGCGAAACGCGCATTCTTGGCTGCGCTTTTTGGCGGACACCCAATCGGTTCGGCGACCGCAACGGCAATCTCAATCGACGCCCAGTTCGATCCCGGAAGTCATCTGGTCGAACTGGTTCAGCGTGGATGCATCCTGAAATTCGAAGAAAGGGAAACACAATGAACGCTAAGACATCAGCTAGCCGCGCCGGCACGGTGGGATCGCGGCGCATTCTGGAGGTCGTCGAGCCTATCGCACTGCTGGCACTTCGTATTGCGCTTGCGATCCCGTTCTATTTATCGGGTCTTACGAAGTGGGACGGCTTCTTTCGGTTGTCCGACAACGCGATCTTTCTGTTCGAGAACGAGTTCAAGCTGCACCTTTTCGGCCGCATGGTGGATTTCCCGTTTCCGACGCTTTCTGCCTATGGCGCGGCCGTCGCGGAAATTGTTGTGCCGATCCTGCTCGTGGTGGGTTTCGCGGCGCGGCCCGCGGCGCTCGTAATACTCGGCATGACCGCGGTCATTCAACTCGTCGCGCCGGACGCCTGGGTAAATTTCCATCTGCCTTGGGCCGCGATGGCGCTTGCGATCCTCGCATTCGGTGCGGGAAAGCTCTCGGCCGATCATTTGCTCACGCAAATGCGCGGGCGGTCCTAGAAAAGGAAAACGGCGACACGCTTTCGCGCATCGCCGTTGGTTGTATCCGTTCGCCGAAACGAAGGAGCTTAGATCGCTTCCTTCAGTTCCTTGGCGGCGCGGAAGGCGACCTTCTTGGACGCCTTGATCTGGATCTGCTCGCCGGTCGCAGGATTGCGGCCCATGCGGGCTGCGCGTTTGCGAACCTGAAGGATACCGAGGCCGCTCAAGCGGACGCGGTCGCCCTTCTTTAGCAGCTTCGTGATCATCACGACGAGGTCGTTCAGGATCGCTTCGCCCTGCTTCTTCGAGAGCTGGTGGTCTTCGGCAAGCTGCGCCGCGAGATGCTTCAACGTATGCGTCGGTGCAGTCGCCGGCTTCTTGTCAGCCATAATGGGCTCCTTTGTCATCAAGCGGCGTAGAAAACTTGTAGTTGCTGGCGTTTAGATGATTCTCGGGCCGCCGACCACGAGTTTTCCCTTATTTTAAGGGGTTTTTTGCACCCCCCGGTGAGGGAAAGCGCCTTGACTAAGGGGTTTTCGGTCTTTATCCCGGCCACTCTCCCTTTGGGGGCGTAGCTCAGTTGGTTAGAGCGCCGGCCTGTCACGCCGGAGGCCGCGGGTTCGAGTCCCGTCGCTCCCGCCATTGGTTTCCAATCGCAAATCGACCTTTTTGGCTCTTTGGGCCAAACCCGTGATCCTGCGGAGGTACTTTCGTAGGAACGGGGAACGTGCGAATCTTGCCTGATCGCGGTGGCTGTTGGGGAGCAGGCACATGGTTTTCGGTTTTGCCGGACGATTTATGCTGTCGGGGGTGGGGTCTCTTTTCCTGCTGACATCCGTGCAGGCGCAGCTCGCGCGGGAATGGGACTACTGCCGGGGCGAGACGCCGCCCGGCTGGGAAACGCAAATCAGGAACTGCACGATCCTGATCGAGTCCGGGCGCGAAACCCGTAAAAACAGGTCGATCGCTTACATCAACCGCGGGCTCGCCCACTACAGTCTCGGCGCATACGACCGGGCGATCAGCGATTACAGCGAAGCACTCTATGACGATCCGAACAGCGCGATCGCCTATCACAACCGTGCGCTGGTCCATCGCCGCCAGAACCGCCAGGACGACGCGATCGCAGACGCGACACAGGCCCTTCGTCTGGATCCGCGCTATTCGAGCGCGCACATCATTCGCGGCAACGCCTATCACGAACTTGGGCAGCATGATCGCGCCATCGCGGAGTACAACATAGCCATCCGGCTCAAGCCGGATCATCTCGGCTACTACAATCGCGGCCTGTCTTACTATTCGAAGAAGAATCTCGATCAGGCCATCGCCGACTACGATGCTTCGCTTCGCCTGAACCCGCGCTACGCACTCTCGATCGGGAACCGCGGCCTAGCCTATTACGACAAGGGCAACCTCGACAAAGCGCTCTCCGACTACAACGAGTCCTTGCGGCTCGATCCGAACCAGCCGATCGTACTCAGCAACCGCGGCCTGATCTTCACTTTACGGAAGGACTACGATCGCTCGATCTCGGATTATGACGAAGCGCTTCGTCTCAAGCCGGATTACGCGATTGCGGTCTACAACCGTTCGATCGCCTACAAGAACAAGAAGGACTATGACCGCGCCCTGAGCGACCTGAATGAATCGCTGCGGCTCGATCCGAAGTTTACCGACGCCTACGTCGAGCGCGGCATCGAACATTATTACCGGAGGGACTACGACCGCGCGCTTTCCGACCTGAACGAAGCGAGCCGTCTGTCGCCGCGCAATCACCTGGCCTTCAATGTGCGCGGTCTCGTCTATGCTGCCCGCAAGGAATACGACAAGGCAATCTCGGAATACTCCGAAGCGATCAGGCTCGACCCCAAGTTTGCGACCGCCTTCCGGAACCGGGCGTCCGTGCATTACAACAAGAAGGATTACAAGAGCCAGATCGCGGACCTGAGCGCCGCAATCCAGCTCGACCCGAAGGACGCCGAATCCTGGAATTCGAGATGCTGGTCGAAGGCGATCACCGCATCCGACTTGCCCGGCGCGCTGACCGACTGCGACCGGTCGCTGCAACTCGATGCGAAGAATTCTTCGGCGCTCGACAGCCGGGGATTCGTCTACTTCCGTCTCAATCGCTTTGACGAAGCGATCAAGGATTTTGACGCGGCGATCGCGATCGACCCGAAGCACGCGGAATCGCTCTACGTGCGTGGTCTCGCGAAGCTAAAGAAAGGCGACAAGACGGCGGGCGATGCCGACATCGCGGCAGCCAAGGCGCTCAAGAAGGATGTCGCCGAGGAGTATGAAGGCTATGGGGTCAGGCCGTAGTTCCAACCGCGTGCCGTAGTTGGCGAGCCCACGTGGCCCCGGAGGCCTTTACCGGCCACTCGAAGCATGATCCGTTATCCGCAAGTAGCGCCGGATTCCGGCGTAAAGCGAGGACGGATCGTGCGGATTGGCTGGCAGACAGTCGTTTTGACATCAATGCTTCTCGCGGTCGCTGCTCTGCCTGCCTCTGCGCAGCGCGGGCCCGCGGTCGTTTATGCGCAGGACGAACTTCCCGACGAGGAAACGCCGGGCGTCGTTCCCAAGCAGGATGAGGCTTCACCCCAGTTTCAGCGGCAGGTCGTGTTCTTCCGGACCCACGAAGAGCCCGGGACGATCGTCATTCACACCAACGAGCGCTACCTCTACCTCGTGATGGGGAACGGCAGGGCGATGCGTTACGGCGTAGGCGTCGGACGCGACGGCTTCACCTGGCAGGGATTGCACAAGGTTTCCCGCAAGGCCGAATGGCCTGATTGGAGACCGCCGCCGGAAATGATTGAGCGTCAGCCCTATCTTCCGCGGTTCATGGCCGGAGGACCCGGCAATCCGCTCGGCGCGCGTGCACTTTATCTCGGATCTACGGTCTACCGGATTCACGGAACCAATCAGCCGCATACAATCGGACATGCGGTCTCTTCGGGATGCTTCCGTCTCGTGAACAACGATATCGTCGATCTATTCGACCGTGTGCCCGTCGGCACACGGGTGATCGTGAAACACGCGCCTACATTGTAGGCGAGGGGAAAGCCGCATGCCGAAACTCAGATCATTGGTTTGCAGTCTCGGCATCCTGTTCTCTACGGCCGCTTCCTCCGAAGGCCAGACCCTGAATGCCATCAAGGAGCGCGGCATGCTGGTCTGCGGCGTGAGCCAGGGCCTGCCGGGATTCTCCGACAACGACGACAAGGGAAACTGGAGCGGGTTCGACGTCGATTTCTGCCGCGCGCTTGCGGCCGCAATCTTCGACGATCCGAAAAAGGTACGCTATGTGCCCTTGAACGCGGCTGAGCGTTTCGATGCGCTCAAAGCCGGCAAAATCGACATTCTTTCTCGCAACTCGACGTGGACCATTGCCCGCGAGAATGACGGCATCACCTTTGCCGGCATCACGTACTACGACGGCCAGGGCTTCATGGTCCGCAAATCGCGGAACGTAACAACCTCCCTCGATCTCTCCAACGTGAAGATCTGCGTACAGGAAGGGACAACCAACGAGCTCAATCTGACAGACTACTTCACGCAGAACGGGATGCGTTTCGAGATCGTGAAATTCGCGGGCGTTGCCGATGTCGTGAAAGGATACGAGGGCGGCAACTGCGACGTGCTCAGCGCCGACGTGTCACAGCTCTATGCGTTGCGGCTGGAAACCTCGAAGCCTACCGACCACACCATTCTCGCGGACGTGATCTCCAAGGAGCCGCTGGGCCCGGCCGTCCGCCGCGGCGACGAGCAATGGTTCGGGGTCGTGAAGTGGGTTCACTTTGCAATGCTGAATGCCGACGAACTCGGCGTGCATACGGCGAGGCTGAACGACGCGCTCAAATCCGAAAAGCCGGACGTGAAGCGGCTCCTGGGCCGCGATGGCGATTACGGCGAGAAGCTCGGGCTGACGCGCGATTGGGTCGCGCGCATCGTTCGGCACGTCGGCAGTTACAGCGACGTCTATGAGCGCAACATCGGCATGAAATCGAGGGTGATGATACCGCGCGGTCTCAACCACCTTTGGAGCTCCGGCGGTATCCAGTACGCGCCGCCGATCCGCTAGTTGCGGGGCGGCTTATCGTCGCTTTCGTCGGGAGGCGGTGCCATGAAGACGGGTCCCTTCTGTTCGGTCGTGGGAGCAGCCTTCGACGCTGCCTTGGCGGCGGTCTTCTTCGGCGGGGACTTCTTCTTCGCAACCGGTGCGGTTTCGCAGCGCACGTAGACCGCGGTGCCGTAGCGAGAAGCGACCTCGGTATCGACCCAGCGGAGGACTAGGACTTTTCCATCAAACGATACGACCTCCCGATCCTGCGGCCCGCCGGCTTCGCCTTCCGGGCCGATGAAGGTCTTGCCCCCGGCGAGCCCCTTCAGCTGCAATTCCTGCGGTTCGGATTGATCGGCAAGGTGCATGATCACGCCGCCGCCCGGACCCTTGGCGATCACGTAGGGTTGGCGGCATTGCTGGCGCGCTTCCGTTTCCGTGCGGGTCCGATCCTGATCGCGTTGAAAGGCGGCGAGACCGTAGCGGCCTGCGATCTGGTCGGCATTGTAGGCTGGCGGAGCCGCCGCCGGGCCGGTCAAACTCGGCATGTTTATGCCTGAGCCCGAGCAACTCGCGATCAGAACAGCGGCTAGAGGGATCCAGTAAAACCGGGTCGTTGGGGTCGTGCCTGTGAGGGTCCGCATCACATATCCTTCGCAAAGCAACGAGGACAGCCTACCCATCTTCGCGCAAGGCGGGAAGTCATTGGAATGGCCTGTGTTTAGACACTTTGCGCCCTTGCTTCGGCTGGGGGGGTGAGATACTCCCCTAGCGTCTTTCGAAGTATTCGCAACTGCGAGATCGGGAGGCCCGCCTCCCAGGCGATGTGCCCCGGCCTCGTGAGGGCTTCCGATGGCCGTACTGATCAACGATTATCTGCCGGTCGTCGTCTTTATTGGCGTCGCTGCGGTAATCGGCCTGGCGCTTCTGGTTTCTCCATTCCTGCTTGCGTACCAGAATCCGGATCCGGAGAAGCTCTCCGCCTACGAATGCGGTTTCAATGCGTTCGACGACGCGCGCATGAAGTTCGACGTGCGCTTTTATCTTGTCGCGATCCTTTTCATCATTTTCGATCTGGAAGTCGCGTTCCTGTTTCCGTGGGCGATCGTGTTCGGGGAACTCGGCTCGTTCGGCTTCTGGTCGATGATGATCTTCCTCGGCGTGCTCGCCATCGGCTTCGTCTATGAGTGGAAGAAGGGAGCGCTGGAATGGGATTAGTCGCGCCCGCCGCCAAGGGGATTCTCGACCCGAACACCGGCAAGCCGGTCGGCTCGGATGATCCGTTCTATCAGGGTCTTTCCAACGAACTCGCCGACAAGGGATTTCTCGTCACTGCGACCGACGATCTCATCAACTGGGCGCGCACCGGCTCGCTGATGTGGATGACGTTCGGCCTCGCATGCTGCGCGGTGGAGATGATGCAGGCGTCGATGCCGCGCTACGACGTCGAACGCTTTGGCTTCGCGCCGCGTGCGTCCCCGCGTCAATCCGACGTCATGATCGTCGCAGGCACGCTGACGAACAAAATGGCGCCGGCCTTGCGCAAGGTCTACGACCAGATGCCAGAGCCGCGTTACGTGATCTCGATGGGCTCCTGCGCCAATGGCGGCGGCTACTACCACTATTCCTATGCCGTGGTGCGCGGCTGCGACCGCATCGTGCCAGTGGACATTTACGTTCCGGGCTGTCCGCCGACGGCGGAAGCGCTGCTCTACGGAATTCTTCTGTTGCAGCGGAAGATCCGCCGCACCGGCACCATCGAGCGCTGAGTAACTGAAATGGCCGACGAAGCGCTGCACGAACTCGGAGAACACATCGCCCGCGCGAAAGGCGTGACCGGATGCGCCGTTGCGCATGGTGAACTGAATATCGACGCCGAAGCCTCCCAGATCGAAGCGGTGATGAAGTTCCTGCGCGACGATGGGAACTGTCAGTTCATCAGCATTATCGACGTCTGCGGCGTGGACTACCCCACGCGCGAGAAGCGCTTCGATGTCGTCTATCACCTGCTGTCGCCGAAGAAGAACCTGCGCGTGCGCGTGAAGGTGCAGACGGACGAGAACACGCCGGTGCCGTCGGTAACCGGTATCTTCCCGGGCGCGAACTGGTTCGAGCGCGAAGCCTACGATCTCTACGGCATCCTGTTCACCGGGCACCCCGAGCTTCGCCGCCTGCTCACGGACTACGGCTTCGAGGGCTATCCGCTGCGCAAGGATTTCCCGCTGACAGGTTTCGTCGAAGTGCGCTGGGACGACGAGGTGAAGCGCGTGGTCTATGAGCCGGTCCGGCTCGCGCAGGAATTCCGCAATTTCGATTTCCTCTCGCCGTGGGAGGGCACCGACTACGTGCTGCCGGGCGACGAGAAAGCCAAAGCGGAGGCCAAGAAGTGAAAGCCTCGCTGAAGCCCGGTCTTAAGCACCGCATCGCCTTCAAGGTAACCGACAACAAAACCGTGCCGGCGCTTTATCCGGAGTCCGGTGACTTCTCGACCATGCCGCCGGTGTTCGCGACCGGCTTCATGGTCGGATTGTTCGAATGGTGCTGCACCGAACTGCTCGCGCAGCATCTCGACGAGGGCGAGGGCTCGCTCGGCGTGGTCGTCAATTTCACCCATGACGCGGCGACCCCTCCTGGAATGACCGTCACGGTCGATTGCGAAATCACCGAAGTCGAAGGCAAGCGCGTGAAGTTCACGGTCGCGGGCCACGACGGCATGGACAAGATCGGCGGCGGGACGCACGAACGTTTTGTTATCAACCGCGCAAAATTCGACGAGCGCGTAGCGGCAAAAGCCGCTAAGGCGGCGGCATGAACGAACCGACGCCGACCCGGAATTTCACGATCAACTTCGGCCCGCAGCATCCGGCCGCGCACGGCGTGTTGCGCCTTGTGCTGGAACTCGACGGCGAGATCGTCGAACGCGTCGATCCGCATATCGGATTGCTTCATCGCGGCACCGAGAAGCTGATCGAGGCGAAGACTTATCTTCAGGCGATCCCGTATTTCGACCGGCTCGATTACGTCGCGCCGATGAATCAGGAGCACGCCTTCTGTCTCGCGGTGGAGCGGTTGCTGGGCATCGAAGTGCCGATCCGCGGACAGTTGATCCGCGTACTCTATTCCGAGATCGGCCGCATCCTTTCGCATCTCCTGAACGTGACCACGCAGGCGATGGACGTAGGCGCGTTGACGCCGCCGCTCTGGGGCTTCGAAGAGCGCGAAAAGCTTATGATCTTTTATGAGCGCGCGTCGGGCTCGCGCATGCATGCGGCCTACTTCCGTGTCGGCGGCGTGCATCAGGACATTCAGCAGAAGCTCGTCGATGACATCCGCGCTTTCTGCGATCCGTTCCTGAAGGTCGTTGACGATCTCGATCGCCTGCTTTCCGAGAACCGTATCTTCAAGCAGCGTAACGTCGATATCGGTATCGTGACGCTGGAAGAAGCGTGGGCCTGGGGCTTCTCGGGCGTGATGGTGCGCGGCTCAGGCGCTGCGTGGGATTTGCGCAAGTCGCAGCCTTACGAGTGCTACGCCGATATGGATTTCGATATCCCGATCGGCAAGAACGGCGATTGCTACGACCGCTATCACATCCGCATGGAAGAGATGCGGCAGTCGATCCGCATCATGAAGCAGTGCCTGGACCGGCTCGACAAGGAGAAGGGCCCGGTCAGCGCGAAGGACAACAAGGTCGTGCCGCCGAAGCGCGGCGAGATGAAGCGCTCGATGGAAG
>JAGXQU010000054.1 GCA_018335895.1 Hyphomicrobiales bacterium
CCTGCGGCAACGGCACGGCGGGGGCATTCGCGCCGAAAGTGCTGGAAGCGATCGGCTGCGAGGTCGTGCCGCTCGATGCCGAGCTCGATCACACCTTCCCGAAATACAATCCGAATCCCGAAGACCTGAAGATGCTGCACGCCGTGCGCGACGCGGTGCTCTCGCATAAAGCCGATGTCGGGCTCGCCTTCGACGGCGACGGCGACCGTTGCGGGGTCGTCGACGATCTCGGCGAGGAAATTTTCGCGGACAAGGTCGGCGTGATACTGGCGCGCGACATGTCGGCGGGAGGCAAGGGCGGCCAGTTCATCGTCGACGTGAAATCGACCGGCCTCTGGCTCACCGATCCGGTGCTGAAGCAAAACGGCGTGAAGGTCGATTTCTGGAAGACCGGCCACTCCTATATCAAGCGGCGCGCGAACGAACTGAAAGCGATCGCGGGCTTCGAGAAGTCCGGGCACTTCTTCTTCGGCGCGCCGTTCGGCCGCGGCTATGACGACGGTCTGCTATCGGCGATCGCCGTCTGCGAAATGCTCGACCGCAATCCTTCGAAGAAAATGTCGGATCTGCGCCTTGCGTTGCCGCGCACATGGCAGTCGCCGACCATGTCACCGCATTGCGACGACGAGAAGAAGTACGCTGTCGTCGACAAAATCGTAAAGCACTTCGAAGCCGCGAAGGCGAAAGGCGAGAAGGTGTCCGGTCAGGCGATCCGCGATCTCGTTACTGTCAACGGCGTTCGCGTCACCGTCGAGGACGGCACCTGGGGTCTCGTGCGCGCGTCATCGAACAAGCCCGAACTCGTCGTGGTTGTCGAAAGCCCCGCTTCGGAAGCCCGCCTGAAGGAAATGTTCGAGGCGGTGGATGCGGTGATCCGCACGCACCCCGAAGTCGGCGAGTACAATCAGAAAATCTAGACGGCTCAGTTCGCCGAGCGCGTGATCGTGGTGACGAGACGCGGACGGATATAGAGTTGGTCTCTCAGGTTCACCGATCCGCCGGTGAAGGCGCCGCCGACCGGCGGCGTATAGACGTAGCTGACTTCGGTCCAGATGATCGAGGTGCTCGGCGCGTTCAGGCCGGCCGGTAACGTGACGGAAGAGTTCGGCGCACGCGCCGTATCCTGCAGGGCCTCGCCCCATCCGACCGTCGCAGTGCCGGCGGCGTTGATGTTGACGCTCGAGACCTTGATTTTGAGCAGGTTGCTCCAGCCGTAAGGCGCGAACACGGCTTTCGCCGCGTCGAAAATCGCAGTGACTTCCGCATTCGTGATGTTGTTGTCGCGCGCCACGAGGTCGCCGACCGTGTGGGTTACGAGAACGACCTTGCGCTTGATGATGATGCCCTGGGTCACGGCAGTGCCGCCGAGATAGAGGATCGCCATGAAGGGCAGGATGATCGCGAATTCCACGGCGGAGACGCCGCGCTTGTCGCGCGCGAAGCCGGCAAGCTTGCCGCGTAGCCTGGAGAGGAATCCGGAAAGTGCGAGCGGGGTCATTGGTAGGGCTCGTTGCGGAAGGCGACAGCCGACATCAGCAGGCGCTTGCCGCTCGGCGTGTCCGCGAGGTCGAGACCGAAAGTGCGAAGGATCAGCGGCCACTCATACATGACGCGAACCACGACGATGTCGCCGGGACCGCCGGTCTGATACTGGAAGCCGGTGTCGTCGATCGTGCCGTCCTGTTTGTAAGTCGGCTTGCTCATGTTCGCGCTGGAGAAAGCGCCCGACGTACGGACGTCGATGATCATTCCGGTATTGCAGCTGAAGAGACCGAATACGCGGCCACAGAGCTCCTGCTTGAACTTGGCCTGATCGAAATTCTGCTTTTGCGCCTGACCGGTCATAATCAGACGGCTCGTGTCGTTCACGGCGGTTTCGAGCACCTGGCCCGCCCAGAAGACGAACGCCAGTTCGATGATCGCAAACAGGATCGCGAAGAAGGGAACCACGACGATCGCGAACTCGACCGCCGCGGCGCCGTCGTTCTTCCGGCCGAAGCGGAGAATCAGCCGGCGCAATCCGCGCGTGGCTCCGCTTGCTTTTTCCCTGCGTAGCTCGATTCCGAACATGACTTTGATCTGCGCCATTATAATGGAGCGCTTGTAGCGTTCATCGTTTGAAAATTCGTTGACTAGCGCCGCCCGAACGAACGGGCGGGCGTTAGTGTCCGGTTAACCAAACGGGAGATCAGCGTGCGGCAGACGCGCCAGCCGGACCGCCGGTCGAAAGACCGTTGCGGGTTCCGTTCTGCGAGACGACTGCATCGAAGACGGCCTGCGAGTCGCCGGGGACCAGCGTGCGCTGGCAATTCGGTGCGCAACTCAGCGTTTCGCGCTCAGCACCGCGGAATACGGTGAGGCCGCTATGCGGAGCCGAAACCGTGATGGTGTGCTCGGCCAGCACCCCGCCCTTGGAATCCAGCACCATAAGATTGGTCGTGCCGTAGCCTTTCCCGGTCACGACCAGGAATCCGCCGGATTGCAGGGTTCCGTCGGCGATCGAGGGGTTGCCGATGATGATCGTCGAAACGCGATCCGGAAGGCGCAACAGCTTGGCCTGATCCATCACGACGGAGACAACCTCGGCCAGCGCAAGATTCGGTGCGGCAACAAGGCCGCAAAGGACGAACAAGGTCCTGATCTGACTACGCAGCACGAACGCCTCCAACGCAAACGCAACGAATGAGGGGACTCTCGCCCAAATTGGTGAACGAAATCCAAATGGATGCGCCCCGCTGAATTTGTCCGCCGGCGCGCGTTGCCGGAAGAATCTTTTGCCGTCAAGGGTTCTTCGAGACGCGCAGCAGAAAGTTAACTCTGTTCAATTTCGCGCCGGAATGCCGGTGTTTCTGCGATCGGATTAACCGTGACGCAATCCGTCCGCGGTAGCTTTGCGTCACGTTCGATCGGACACAAAAAGTCCGGCGGACACGCAGAGAGCCAACTAGGTTTCAAGGAGCCTTGTAACATGAAGACTATCGCTCGTTTCGTGAAGGACGACTCCGGCGCGACCGCCATCGAATATGGTCTGATCGCCGCTTGCATCTCGGTCGCCATCATCGCGGTCGTGCAGGGTGTCGGCACCAAGCTGACCTCGACGTTCACCTCGGTTTCGAACGCGCTCAAGTAAGCGTTCTCGAATTCCAAAGTACGAAAGGCTCCGGCAAACCCGGGGCCTTTCGCGTTTCTGATCCTTAAAACGATCAGGGAATAACGCCGGAACTTTCGCTTCAATTCCGGATGCAGCCTTTTACACGCTCGCAGGAAGTTGCCGCTAGTTTCCGCGCGTCGCCGGACAGAAGAGCCGGCACAATCAACCTCTGAGGGAGCCGTCTATGAAGAACTTTGTTCGTTTTCTGAATGACGAGTCCGGTGCGACCGCTATCGAATACGGTCTCATCGCCGCTTGTATCTCGGTCGCAATCATCGCGGTCGTGCAGGGTGTCGGCACCAAGCTGACTTCGACCTTTACGTCGGTCGAAAGCGCCCTGAAGTAAAAGGATCTTTCGCGAGACTCCTTCTACCTCCGTCTCTGCATGGAAAGGCTCCGGCTTCGCCGGGGCCTTTCCGGTTTTCTGGGATCGATTCATCCTTCGCTTAGGCTTTGCCGCTTTAATCCGCCGGTGTTCATCGGCAGCGGTTCCCAGATGGTTCTCGAAATTCTCGTGCTCGGCCTATTCCCCGCCGCGATGGCGTTTGCGGCGGCGAGCGACCTCGTCTCGATGACGATCTCGAATCGCGTTTCGATTGCGTTAATAATCGGTTTCTTTCTGGTGGCTTGGCTGACCGGCATGGGCTGGTACGAGATCGGCCGTCATCTGCTGGCGGGAGGCGTCGTGCTGATCGTCGCGTTCGGCTTTTTTGCCCGTGGCTGGATCGGCGGCGGCGATGCCAAGCTTGCGGCGGCGACCGCGCTTTGGCTCGGGTTCTCGCATCTCATGGAGTATCTGCTGATCGCTTCCATCGCGGGAGGCATTCTCACGCTGGTACTGCTTCAGCTTCGCACGCTCCCAATGCCGCAGGTGCTTGCAAGGCAGCCGTGGATCGCGCGGCTGCATAATTTCGAGACCGGAATCCCTTACGGCATCGCGCTCGCGATCGCCGGGCTTCTGGTCTATCCCGAGACGTCCTATATGCGCGCCCTTGCGATTTGAGCGTAAGTGTAAGCAGCCGTTAAATAAATTCCTCTACTGCTCATTAACCATAAGTTGACCCTTAGCTGTTGAAATCCGGCAAAGGGCAAGCAGGCGACCCATATCCGGGTGCCTGTTCAGCACGAGTGGAAGAGTGAGCGTATGAAACCCGCCCGTATAATCGTTCTCGGCATCGCTTTGACGGCCGGTGCCGCCGCCTACATGTTGTCGGGCGGCGAACGCGCGCCCGCACCGGTGCAGCAGATCGTGAAGCCCGCGAACGAGACCGTCGACATTCTTGTCGCGAAGAAGGACATCGGAGTCGGCCGTGCGGTTTCGCAGGACGACCTTACCTGGCAGGCCTGGCCTCTTTCTGCGGCGGGACCGCTCTTCATTCGCAAGACTGCGCGCCCCGACGCGTTGAACGAATTCAAGGACGCGGTTGCGCGTGCGCCGTTTGTGGCCGGCGAACCCATCCGCGAGGAGAAACTCGTGCGCGCGAATGGCGCGGGCTTCCTGTCTGCAATTCTGCCGCAGGGCATGCGCGCGGTTTCCACCGAAATTTCCGCGGAGACCGGCGCCGGCGGGTTCATTCTTCCGAACGATCATGTGGACGTGCTGCTCACGCGCCGCGAGCAGGGCCAGCAGAATTCCGAAGCGATCACGACCGAGACGATCCTGCGGAATATCCGCGTGCTCGCGATCGACCAGATGGTCGAGGAAAAGGGCGGCCAGAAAGTCGTCGTCGGCAAGACCGCGACGCTCGAACTCGGGCCGCAGCAGGCCGAGACGCTTGCGATGTCCCGCCAGCGCGGAACGATATCGCTCGCGCTGCGCTCGCTTGCCGACGCAAAACCCAACGCCCCGAACGAGACCGAAGAGCCCGAGCAGAAGTCGAGCCGCGTGAACTTCGTCCGCTTCGGCATCAATTCAACGCAGACCGCGAAGTAGCGAAGGATGAGGCTGACGATGCAAAAGCCGCTAGCCGCAAAAGCAGGGTTAACGTTTGCTTTCCTTGCTGCGTTCGCCGCCGTCGCGTTGACCGCGCCGAAGGCTCTTTTTGCTGCGGAACCGCAGCTCGCGGGCGCACCCAAGGTGGTGCCCGCCGCGCAGCGGCCACAAGCGCCGGTGCTGCACGCCCGCGGAAACTTTCTGGCGCTCGGCGTCGGAAAATCGATCGTCGTCGATCTGCCGCGCGATGCGAAGGACGTTCTGATCGCGAACCCTGCGGTTGCGAATGCCGTGATTCGCTCCACGCGCCGCGCCTATCTGATCGGCGTGAAGGCAGGCCAGACCAATATCGTCTTCTTCGACGAAAGCGGACAGCAGATCGCGGCCTACGACATCGAAGTCGCACTCGATGCAGTCGGCGTTCGCGCAGCCATCCAGCGTCTTGCGCCTAGCGCGAACGTGAAGGTCGATGCGATCGGCGACAGCATCGTGCTCTCGGGCTCGGTCGGGTCGGCCGCGGAAGCACAGCACATTTTCGATACCGCAGCCCGCATGGTGGGCGATGCGAACAAGGTCGTGAACGGGCTTTCCATTCGCGACCGCGAGCAGGTCATGCTCAAGGTGACCGTTGCCGAAGTGCAGCGGAACGTCCTGAAGCAGCTCGGCGTCGATCTGAACGGCGCCAATATCAACGTGGGCAGCGCCGTTGTGAATTTCGAGAACACCAATCCGTTCTCGGCGCAGAATACAATGCTGTCGACTAGCAACGTGCGGCCGACGCTGACGCTGCCGAACGGCGGCACGGTCAGCGCCACGATCCGCGCGATGGAGCAGGCTGGCGTCATGCGCACGCTTGCCGAGCCGAACCTGACCGCGATCAGCGGCGAGACCGCGAAGTTCCTGGCTGGCGGCGAATTTCCGATCCCCGCGGGTCAGAGCTGCGATCCGAACACCGGCCAGTGTCAGGTGCAGATCCAGTTCAAGCAGTTCGGTGTTGCGCTCGAATTCACGCCGGTCGTTCTTTCCGAGGGCAAGATGAGCCTCCGGGTTGCGACCGAGGTCAGCGAACTTTCATCCGAAGGCGCGATCCGTCTTTCCAACGTCACCATTCCTGCGCTGCGCGTCCGCCGCGCGAACTCGACGGTCGAACTATCCTCCGGCGGTTCGCTGGTGATGGCGGGCCTTTTGCAGGAACAGACCAAGCAGAACATCAACGGGCTTCCCGGATTGAAGAACCTTCCGGTGCTCGGCGCTCTCTTCAAGAGCCGCGACTACCTGAACGGGCAGACCGAACTGATGATCATGGTGACGCCTTATGTCGTCAAAGCCGTTTCGCAGCAGCAGCTCGTGCGGCCGGACGACGGCTTTGCCAATCCGTCGGATCAATCCGCGATTCTGCTCGGCCGCCTCAACCGGATCTACGGCCAGCCCGGCGTGAACGAAAAGAAGCCCTTGAAGGGTGACTACGGATTCATCCTGGACTGAGTGTTTGGAGCGTAAAATGTCAGTTTCTTGCGTCCTTCCCCGCCGCTTTCGCGCAGCGCTCCTGATCGGCTTCGCGACCTTCGCGGTGGCCGGCTGTCAGTCCGACCGTATCGTGACCGGCACCGTGCCGTCCGATTATCGCGACCGTCATCCGATCCAGATCAACGAGGGCGCTCGCTCGATCCAGATGTTCGTCGGCTCGGGCCGCAGCGGTCTCACGCCGGATCAGCGCGCGCTTGCCGGTGGCTTTGCTTCGCAGTGGCGCCGTCACGGTTCCGGGCCCATGGTGATCGAAGTGCCCGCGGGTGTCGCGAACGAAGTTTCGTCCGGGCACACCGTGCGCGAGCTTCGCAGCGTTCTAGCGGCGTCTGGTGTTCCTCAGCGCGCGATCCAGGTTCAGGCCTACCGCGCAGAGACGCCGTCGAGCGTCGCTCCGCTCCGCCTCTCGTTTGTTGCGATCAACGCCGCGGTCGCCAGCCGCTGTCACGCGGGTCAGGAGAACCTGGGCAACCGGCAGAATTTCGAGGACGCCCAGAACTATCCGATGCGCAACTTCGGCTGCGCAACCCAGCACAATCTCGCGGCTACCGTCGCCAATCCGGAAGACCTCGTGCAGCCACGCGCGGAGCAGCCGGGCTACGCGGCACGCCGCAAGACGGTGCTTGAGAAATACCGTCAGGGTCAGGATCCCTCGACGACTTATCCGACCGCCACCAAAGCCAGCAACGTGGGTCCGTAATGAGAGCCGCTCCAGTACTCGATACGAATCTTGCCGAACCGGAGCGCCATGTCGCTCCGGTGCCGCGCATTACGATCCAGGCGTTCTGCGAATCGCCTGAGCTCGCGCATTCGGTGCAGAACGCCGCTGCGGATCGCCGCATGGCGCGCGCGCATGTGAAGGTTTCGATGGGCGGCCTGCCTGCCGCGGAAGAAGCCTACCGGACCTCGGCGACGCCAAACGTGATCCTGATCGAGTATAACGGCCACAGCAACGCGCTGCTCGAGGGGCTCGACCGCCTTGCCGAGAGCTGCGATGCCGGCACCAAGGTCGTCGTCGTCGGCCGCGTGAACGACATTATCCTTTATCGCGAACTGGTCCGGCGCGGCATCAGCGACTACGTCGTCGCGCCGCTTGCGCCGCTCGACATCGTTGCTTCCATTTCGGGACTTTACGGCTCTGCCGACGCCAAACCGGTCGGAAAGATTGTCGGTGTGATCGGTGCCAAGGGCGGTGTCGGCGCCTCGACGGTCGCGCACAACATCGGTTTTGCGATTGCGCGCGATCTGGAAATCGATGCCGTGGTTGCTGATCTCGATCTCGCTTTCGGCACGGCCGGTCTCGATTTCAATCAGGATCCGCCGCAGGGAATTGCCGACGCAGTCTTCTCGCCCGACCGCGTCGATGCCGCCTTCGTCGACCGGCTGCTTTCCAAGTGTACCGATCGCCTGAGCCTGCTCGCGGCACCCGCAACGCTGGATCGCGAATACGATATTTCGCCCGAAGCGTTCGAACCGATCTTCGATACGCTGCGCGCCTCGGTGCCTTATGCCATTCTCGACCTGCCGCATATCTGGAGCGGATGGGCGAAGCGCGCGATACTCGGCGCTGACGAAATCATCATTGTCGCTTCGCCGGATCTTGCCAACCTGCGTAACGCCAAGAACATGTTCGATCTCGCGAAGACGGCGCGCCAGAACGATCGTGCGCCTCTCTATCTGCTCAACCAGGTAGGCATGCCGAAGCGGCCGGAAGTGAAGACTTCCGATTTTGCCAAGGCGCTCGGCGCCGAGCCGATTGCCTCAATACCGTTCGAGCCGCAGCTTTTCGGCACGGCTTCGAACAATGGCCAGATGATCGCTGAGGTCTCGGCCAAGCATAAAACCGCGGAAATGTTCCTTCAGATCGCGAAGTCGATCACCGGCCGCGCGGAATCCAAGAAACAGAAGAACGATCTGCTTTCGCCGCTGCTCACGAAGATCCGGGGCTTGCGGAAGTAGTCGGAAGGTCGGGGCCCGGAATGTTCGGCAAAAGAGGAAACAGCGGCGGCGCCAGCGTTCGGGAGATGCCGCGTGCACCCGTGGCGCAACCGTCTTCGTCGGCGCCAGCGCCGATGCTGCCGCCTGCGACTGTCTCGGACTTCGCAGCGAAGCCGGCTCCGCATGCATCGTCGATGCAGTCTCCGCCGCTTGCGCCCGCAGCTCCGCCGCCGCCGATGATGAGCAATCAGCGCTCGGAATCCTTCTACGAGGTCAAGGGCCAGATTTTCGGCGCGCTGATCGAGGCGATCGATCTCACGCAGCTTGCGAAGCTCGAGCCGATCGCGGCGCGTGAAGAAATCCGCGACATCGTGATCGAGATCATCACGATCAAGAACGTCGTGATGTCGATTGCCGAGCAGGAAGAGCTGCTCGACGACATTTGTAACGATGTGCTCGGTTACGGCCCGCTGGAACCGCTGCTCGCGCGCGACGACATCGCCGACATCATGGTGAACGGCGCGAATACGGTTTACATCGAAGTCAAAGGCAAGATTCAGCAGACCGGTATCCGGTTCCGCGATAACCAGCAGCTTCACAACATCTGCCAGCGCATCGTCAGCCAGATCGGCCGCCGTGTCGACGAATCCTCGCCGATATGCGACGCCCGTCTGCCGGACGGCTCCCGCGTGAACGTGATCGTGCCGCCGCTCTCGATCGACGGTCCCGCGCTCACCATTCGTAAGTTCAAGAAGGACAAGCTCAAGCTCGAGGATCTGGTCCGGTTCGGCTCGCTGTCGCAGCAGGGCGCGGAGCTGCTCCGCATCATCGGCCGCTGCCGCGTGAACACGCTGATCTCGGGCGGCACCGGCTCCGGTAAGACGACCCTGCTCAACTGTCTGACCGCGAACATCGACAACGACGAGCGCATCATTACGTGCGAGGACGCGGCCGAATTGCAGCTGCAGCAGCCGCATGTGGTGCGTCTCGAAACCCGCCCTCCGAACTTGGAGGGCGAAGGCCAGGTGACGATGCGCGATCTCGTGCGCAACTGCCTGCGTATGCGTCCCGAGCGGATCATCGTCGGCGAAGTCCGCGGACCCGAAGCATTCGATTTGTTGCAGGCCATGAACACGGGTCACGATGGTTCGATGGGCACGCTACACGCCAACTCTCCGCGCGAAGCGCTCTCGCGACTCGAATCCATGATCACGATGGGCGGGTTTGCGCTTCCGCCGCGCACGATCCGCGAAATGGTGGTGTCCTCGATCGACGTCATCATCCAGGCCTCGCGCATGCGCGACGGCTCGCGCCGCATTACTCATGTGACCGAAGTAATTGGCATGGAAGGCGACGTCGTCACCACGCAGGATCTGTTCGTGTTCGACTATCTCGGCGAAGACGCAAACGGCAACATGCTCGGCCGCCATCGCTCGACCGGCATCGGTCAGCCGCGTTTCTGGGACCGCACCAAATATTACGGCGAGCAGAACAAGCTTGCTGCGGCGCTCGACGGCGCCGAAATCGACGACGCGCTGGGGCGGTCATGAGTTCGGCCGCTTTCGCATTCCTGATTACGGTCGCCGTTGCCGGTGTGCTCTACGTTTTCATTTACCCGATGATCTCGGGCGAAAAGCGCGCCCAGCAGCGGTTGAAGGAAATCTCGATCGATGAAATTCAAGCAAAGCGCGGGCGCGCCAAAAGCAGCGACGCGGCAGGCTCGCGCCGGCAGCAGGTCGAAGACACGCTGAAGCAGATCGAGGCGCGGCAGAAGAACGTCAAGAACCCCCCGATTGAAATCCGCTTGCAGCAAGCGGGCCTGTCGATCACAAAGAAACAGTTCTACATGTTCAGTGCTGCCGCGGGGCTGCTCAGCTTCGCGCTTATGTATATGTCCGGCATGGGTCTCATGCTCGCGATCCCGTCGATTCTCGCGGGCGGTTTCGGCATTCCGCGCTGGGTGATCGGCTATCTGAAGAAAAAGCGCGAGAACAAGTTCATCCTCGAGCTTCCGAACGCGATCGACGTCATCGTGCGCGGCGTCAAGGCCGGCCTTCCGATCGGCGACTGTATCCGCATCATCGCGAACGAAACCTCCGAACCGGTAAAGGGCGAGTTCCGCCAGATCGCCGAAGGACAGGCGGTCGGCATGTCGCTTTCGGATTCCGCCGCAAAAATGTACGAGCGCGTGCCGCTGCCCGAAGCGAACTTCTTCGGTATCGTGCTCGCGATCCAGCAGCAGGCCGGCGGCAACCTTTCCGAAGCGCTCGGCAACCTTTCGCGTGTCTTGCGCGAGCGCAAGAAGATGTCCGCAAAGATCAAGGCGATGTCGATGGAAGCCAAGGCTTCGGCGGCAATCATCGCTTCGCTTCCGTTCGCGGTGATGATGCTCGTCTATCTCACGAGCCCCGGCTACATCGAACTGCTCTGGACCACGCCCACCGGGCGCGTTCTGATGGCTGGCTCGGCGATGTGGATGACCATGGGTGTCCTGGTCATGCGCAAGATGATCAATTTCGACTTCTAGAGGCCGCAAGCATGGTCGAACTTTTCTATGAAAGATTGAGCGACGCCCGGTTCATGACGACGCTGTTCACCGTTGTTGCGGTGATTGCGACGATCTACACGCTCGCCATGCCTTTCATTTCCGGCGACGGCCTTGACCGCCGCATGAAAACGCTCGCCGTGGAGCGCGGTCAGATCCGCGCGCGCGAGCGCGAGAAACTCGCGCGCGGCGAGAAAGTGAATCTGCGTCCTACGCCCAAGGCATTCATGCAGAATGTTGTCGAAAGCCTCGATCTCAAGAAGTGGCTCGGTGAGGACGAAGCGAAGGCCATGCTGGTACAGGCCGGCTTTCGCGGACAGGGGCCGCAGGTGTCCTTCCTGTTCTTCCGCATGGTCGCGCCGATCGGCATGCTGATCTTCGCGGCGCTTTATCTGTTCGTGCTGGTTCCGATCAATCAGTCGCCGATGGTGAAGATCGGGATGTGCATCGCCGCGGCCTATCTCGGCATCAAGCTGCCGCAGCTTTTTCTGAGGAACGTGATCACGCGGCGCCAGCAGTCGGTTCGCCGCGCGTTTCCCGATGCGCTCGATCTTCTGCTGATCTGCGTCGAGTCCGGCATGTCGATCGACGCCGCATTCAAGCGCGTGAGCCAGGAGGTCGGCTCGCAGTCGGTGCCGCTCGCAGAAGAATTGACGCTGACGACGGCCGAACTCTCCTATCTTCAGGACCGCCGCATGGCATTCGAAAACCTTGCCGCGCGCACGGGCATCGACGGCGTGAAGGCGGTCTGTACTGCGCTGATCCAGGCCGAGCGCTATGGCACGCCGCTCGCGCAGGCGCTCCGCGTGCTCGCGCAGGAAATCCGCGATCAGCGCATGTCCGAAGCCGAAAAGAAGGCGGCGGCACTGCCCCCGAAACTCACCGTGCCGATGATCCTGTTCTTCCTGCCGGTGCTGTTCATCGTCATCATGGGACCGGCCGCGATCCGGGTCATGGAAATCAAATAGCAAAACGCCCGCTTTGCCGCGGGCGCTTCTTATTCTGCTTTACCGGAAATATCAGGACTGCTTGGGCGGCAGGTCACGCGGCTGTTGCTGCCTGCGTATCATGTCGCGCAGTGCCGCGATGTTGGCGCTGGCTTCCTCAGGAGGAAGATCACCGCCAGCGATCTTTTCCGCTTCTTCGAACTTGCCTTGCAGGGCAAGCGAGAGCGCGAGGTTCTGCCGCACGCGCTTTTCCGCGCGCGGATTGGCAGACGCACGCCGCAGCGTGGTTTCGGCGAGCTTCAGTTCCTTCGACAGAATGTAGGACAAGCCGAGATTGGAAAGGATCGAGGGCTCGTCCGGCGCGATCTTGAGCGCGGATTTGTAGTAATTGCGCGCCGCCTTGTAGTTCCCGAGCTGATCGTTGATTGCACCTTGCGCGTTCAATACGCGCCAGTCGGGCTGATCCGGCGTATGGGCGCGGGAAAGCACCTCAAGCGCCTGCTGAAGACGGCCCGCTTCCGCGAGCGCGCGGCCATATTCGCCGGCAAGTCCCTGATGCTTCGGGTTCTTGATGGTCGCCTGCTCGAGCACGGCAACCGCCTGTTCGTGCTGCTCGGAGCGGCGAAGGGCCTGGGCATAGGCCATCGCGACCTGCACGTCGGCCGGATTGCGCCGGTACTCGTCGCCGAAGCGCTCGGCGTCCCGGCGCGGGTCGTTCTCAACCGTCGCAAAGGGGTTCCGGATCGATCCGGTAATGTCATCGGTCTTTGGCTTGTTCGCGCAGGCGCCAAGCGAGGCGGCGAGGGCGACAGCCAAAGCGGCTTTCGAGACGCTCCCGAAAAGGCGGGACTTCGGGGTGGCGGGATTACACAGCATACAAATACTCCGCGCGCAGCCCGGCGCACGGCCGGAGTGCCGGGCAAAGCAATAGAGAGTTAACCCTAACGCCCCGTTAAGCGCGCTTTTGCTGCCGTTTTCCCCGTGATAGACGGCGAGAAACCGGGAATTCTCCTTTGTCGCAATCCGCTTCGTCTGCCTTCGCGCCTTCCGCAGCGTCTGCCAAGCCCGTCTGGTGCGTCGATGACCGGAACTGGCAATCGGTTCGCGAGAAGTTGCCCGTTGCAGCGCGGGCCTTCGCGGATGCCACCGGGTTCAAGCCGGATGCCGGGAGCCATCTGGTTCTTCCGGATGCGGGCGGCGGCATTGCCGGCTGCCTGTTCGGCCTCGGCAAACACGGCGACAAGAACGCCGATCCGTTGCTCGCGGGCAAACTCGAGAAAATTTTGCCGGAGGGCGACTGGAAGTTCGCCGAAGCACCGAAGGATGCGAGGCTCGCATCGCTTGCCTTCGCCTTGAGTTCCTATCGCTTTGGCAGATACCGCAAGAACGGGAAGAAGCAGCCGCGCCTTGTTGTTCCGTCCGGTGTGGACGCAAAGGAGATTGCGCGCATCGCGGAAGGTGTTTCGCTCGCACGCGACCTCGTGAACACGCCCGCCAACGATCTCGGACCCGCCGAACTTGAGGCGGCGATCCGCGCGCTCGCAAAGAAGCATGGCGCGAAGGTTTCGAGCGTCGTCGGCAGGGATCTGCTGAAGAAGAATTTTCCGCTCGTCTATGCGGTCGGGCAGGGCAGCGAACGTGCGCCCCGTCTGGTCGAGTTCGCCTGGGGCAAGTCTTCGCATCCGAAACTCACGCTGGTCGGCAAGGGGGTATGTTTCGATACCGGCGGTCTCGACATCAAGCCTGACTCCGCCATGCTCTTGATGAAGAAGGATATGGGCGGTGCCGCGGCTGCGCTCGCGCTCGCGCACATGATCATGGACGCGAAGCTGAAGGTGCGTCTGCGTGTGATCATCCCCGCGGTCGAGAATTCGATCTCCGGTATCGCGTTCCGGCCGGGCGATATCTTCAAGAGCCGCAAAGGGATCACGGTCGAAATCGGCAACACTGACGCCGAAGGAAGGCTCGTACTTGCCGATGCGCTCGCGCTCGCCGACGAGGAAAAGCCGGAACTGATGATCGATTTCGCGACGCTCACGGGTGCGGCGCGTGTCGCGCTCGGCCCGGAAATTCCGCCGGCATTCACGGATGACGACGCGCTCTGGAATGCGCTCGCCAGACATTCCGCGCAGGAACGCGATCCGCTTTGGCGCCTGCCGCTCTGGCAGCCCTATATGGAAATGCTCGGCTCGAAAGTCGCGGACACGAACAATGTCGGCGGCGGTCACGCCGGCGCGATCACGGCTGCACTCTTTCTTTCAAAGTTTGTCTCGCACGCGAAGAGCTGGCTGCATCTCGACATCTTCGCTTGGAATCCGAAGGAGCGGCCGGGACGCCCCGAAGGCGGAGAGGCGCATTCCGTGCGCGCGCTCTTCGCGCTGTTAACCGAACGCTACGCTTAAGCTTGCGCGAACCGCGGCATCCTGAAATGATACGGCTCCGAAACGAATTTTCGAGCGAGTCGTGGCCGTTGATCTCCGTCCCTCGCAGGCGCTGAAGCTCCTGCACGATTTCAACTTTGAAATGGTCCGCGACGACCACGATCTTTCAGCCCGGCAGATCACGATTCTCCTGACGATCTATCTGGAGCCGCCGCCCCACACGGTTCGTGGTCTCGCCGCGAAGCTGAACGTCACGAAGCCGGTGGTTACCCGCGCGCTCGACACCATGGGCCGCATGGAAATTCTGCAACGCCGCCGCGATCCGGCCGACCGCAGAAACGTGCTCGTGCACCGCACCGTCAAAGGCGCGCTCTATGTCGAACGGCTCGCCGATCTGATGCTCGCCAAAGCGAAAGAACTGCCGCTGTGAGCGGCTTCGACAAACGGCTCACGCCGGCGCGGCCAGATCTCGCGGCATCGCATCTGCGCGGCAAGGTGGAAGCAGAACGCTTCGTGGACGGCGTGGCGATGCAGGTCATCGACGTATCCGCTCCGCTCCGAAGCGTGCCATCTCCCGAAGCTTCGCTCGATACCGAAGCGCTGCACGGCGAGCGCGTCACGGTCTATGAGGAAACCGGGGAAGGCTGGTCCTGGGGCCAGCTCAATCGCGACGGTTATGTCGGATGGCTGCCATCAAATGCGCTCGCGCGCGAGGTCGCGAAGCCGACGCATCGCGTTCGCGCGCTCCGCACATTTGTCTTTCCGAAACCGGACATCAAGTCGCCACCGGTCGCTTCGCTCTCTTTTGGCAGTGTCTTTACGCTGAAGCGCGAACAAGCGGATTTCATGGTCACGGAGACCGGAGGCTTCATCCCGAAGCAGCATGTCGTGCCGCTGGATTTTCGTGAGAGCGATTCGGTTGAGGCCGCCGCGCGCTTTCTCGGCACGCCCTATCTCTGGGGCGGCAAGACCTCCGCCGGGCTCGACTGCTCGGCGCTCGTGCAACTGGCACTGCAAAGCGCCGGTCGCGAATGTCCGCGCGACAGCGACATGCAGCAGAAGATCGGGCACCACGTTTCTTTCTCCGGAGACGAAAGCGCTCTCCGGCGCGGCGATCTGATCTTCTGGAAGGGTCATGTCGGGCTTTATGCGGGCAGGGGCATGCTTCTGCACGCCAATGCCTTTCATATGGCTGTTGCTGAGGAGCCGCTTACCGCGGCCATCGAACGTATACGCGCCGCAGGCTCCGAACTGCTCGACGTTCGCCGCATCTGACCACAACATGCGGAAGATCAACCCGGATCATGCCGGGTTCGCGTCAGCGGCGGGTATGCGCCGGCTCGGGTCGATGGCAAAATGAGTGCTACCAACCCGCGCCGTGCGCCGCTTCCAGCGAGAAGGCGGCTGCGAACAGCGCGCGGGTGTAATCGCTCTCCGGGTGCTTGAACAGCTTCTCAGCCGGACCCTGCTCGACGATCTTGCCGCTTTTCATCACCATCACGTGGCTCGCGAGTGCGGCCACGACACGCAGGTCGTGACTGATAAAAAGATAAGTAAGATCGCGCTTCTTCTGCAGATCGCGTAACAAATCCACGATCTGCGACTGCACCAGCATGTCGAGCGCGCTGGTCGGCTCGTCGAGCACGACGAAAGAAGGCTCCAGCACCATCGCGCGGGCGACTGCGATGCGCTGGCGCTGTCCGCCGGAGAACTCATGCGGATAGCGGTTCCGGGTCGCCGGATCGAGTCCGACGTCCTTCAGCGCTTCCGCCGCGCGGCGGTCGCGCTCCTCCTCGCTCAACTGCGGCTGGTGCACGCGCAGGCCTTCGGACACGATGTCGGTGATCGCCATGCGCGGGGACAACGAGCCGTAGGGATCCTGAAACACGATCTGCATGTCGCGCCGGAACGGGCGCATGGCCTTGAATTTCAATCCCTGGATCGGGTTGCCGAGAAACACGATCGGTCCCTGGCTCGATATCAGCCGTAACAGCGCTAGCCCGAGCGTCGTCTTTCCCGAGCCCGATTCTCCAACCACGCCGAGCGTTTCGCCGCGCCGGATTTTCAGCGAGACGCCGTCGACGGCTTTGATATGGCCGATCGTGCGTTTGAAAAGTCCACGCTTGATCGGATACCAGACCTTGAGATCGTCGGCTTCCACGATTGCGGGGGCGTCGGGTTGCGGCGGCGCCGGCTGGATGCGCGGCTCGGCCGCAAGCAGCGCCTTGGTATAGGGATGCTGTGGATTACCGAAGATTTCCCCGACCGTGCCCTGCTCGACGATCTTGCCCTGCTTCATCACGCAGACGCGGTCGGCGATCTTCCGCACGATACCGAGATCGTGCGTGATGAAGAGCATCGCCATACCGAGCCGGCCTTGCAGTTCTTTCAGAAGATTCAGGATTTGCGCCTGCACGGTGACGTCGAGCGCGGTTGTCGGTTCGTCGGCGATGAACAGTTCCGGTTCGTTCGCGAGCGCAAGTGCGATCATGACGCGCTGGCGCTGGCCGCCGGAAAGCTGGTGCGGATAGGAGCCGAGACGGTCTTCGGGATCGGGAATGCCGACTTCCGCGAGCAGCTCGACCACGCGCGTGCGCGCGGCTTCGCCGCGCATGCCGCGATGCACTTCGAGCATCTCCATGATCTGCTGACCGATCGTGTGCAGCGGGTTGAGCGACGTCATCGGCTCCTGAAACACCATCGTGATGTCGTTGCCGCGCACGCCGCGCATTTCCTGCTCGGAAAGGTTCAGCAGGTTCCGTCCCTGAAACAGGATCTCTCCGCCCGGATGATGCGCGGAGGCCGGCAACAGCCGCAGTACCGAAAGACCCGTAACCGATTTTCCCGATCCGGATTCGCCGACGACGGCGACGGTCTCGCCTTTCTTCACGTCGAACGAAATACCATCGACCGCGAGCGTCTCCCGGCCGGACTGGCGGAACGCAACCGAGAAATTCTTGATCTCGAGAAGCGCGCTCATGAGAAGGTCTTTCGCGGATCGAAGGCGTCGCGGATCGCTTCGCCGATGAAGATCAGGAGGGTCAGGAGAATCGCGACCGTGAAGAAGCCGGTGATGCCGAGCCATGGCGCCTGTAAGTTGTTGCGCCCCTGATTGAGCAATTCGCCGAGCGATGGCGAGCCGGGCGGCAGGCCGTAACCGAGATAATCGAGCGCGGTCAGGGTCATCACCGAGCCCGAGAGGATGAAGGGCATGAAGGTCATGGTCGCGACCATCGCATTCGGCAGGATGTGGCGATACATCAGCACTGCGTTCGAGACGCCGAGCGCGCGGGCCGCCTGCACATATTCGAAGTTGCGCGTCCGCAGGAACTCGGCACGCACCACGCCGACCAGCGACGTCCACGAAAACAACAGGAGAATGCCGAGCAGCACGAAGAAGCCCTGCGGCAGCACGGCGGCCACGATGAGAAGAACGTATAAGGTCGGGATCGAAGTCCAGATTTCGATGAAACGCTGGAAGCTAAGGTCGACCCAGCCGCCGAAATAGCCCTGGATCGCCCCCGCCGCGATCCCGATGATGGAAGACAAAATCGTCAGCGTCAGGCCGAAGATCACCGAGATGCGGAAGCCGTAGATCATGCGCGCGGTCACGTCGCGCGCTGCGATATCGGTGCCGAGCCAGTTCTGATCCAGATCGCGGCAGCTTTTCGCGCCTTCTTTCTTCGCAACCGCCGCCTTGCATTCTTCTTCCGTGTACATCCATGTCGGCTTGGACGGAGCGGGTGTCGGCACATCGTAGTTGATGGTCGAATGGTGGAACGGAATGAGCGGCCACAGCATGTAGCCGCCCTTTTCCCTGATGAGTTTCTGCACTTCCGGGTCGCGGTAGCTGGCTTCGGTTTCGAAATCGCCGCCGAAGGCGGTCTCCGGATAGAACTGCACGATCGGGTAGTGCCACTTGCCGTCGTAGGAAACGAGGAACGGCTTGTTGTTCGCGATCAGTTCGGCAAAGAGCGTCAGCACGAAGAGGATCGAGAAAATCCAGAGCGACCAGTATCCGCGGCGGTGGCGTTTGAAGTTCTGCCAGCGGCGCCGGTTGATCGGCGATAGCCGGCTTTTGCGGGGAGCTGCATTCTCGCCGGGTGGCGCGGGCACAGGCGTCTGCGTGATCTGATCCATCTCTCAGACCTCCCGCGATTCGAAATCGATGCGCGGATCGACCCAGGTATAGGCGAGGTCCGAGATCAGGTTCACGACAAGGCCGAGGAGCGAGAAGATATAGAGCGTCGCAAAGACGACGGGATAGTTGCGTTTCTCGACCGCCTCGAACCCGAGGAGGCCGAGCCCGTTCAGCGAGAAAATCTGCTCGATCAGGAGCGAACTCGAGAAGAAGGCGCCGATGAACGCGCCCGGGAAGCCGGCGATGATGATCAGCATGGCGTTGCGGAAGACATGCCCGTAGAGCACGCGCTGCTCCGAAAGCCCTTTCATCCGCGCAGTCACGACATACTGCTTGCGGATTTCGTCGAGGAACGAGTTCTTCGTGAGCAGCGTCATGGTCGCGAACGAGCCGAGCAGCATCGCGGTGATCGGCAGCGTGAGGTGCCAGAAGTAGTCGGCGATCTTGCCGAGCAGCGAAAGCTCGTCCCAGTTGGGCGAGGTCAGGCCGCGCAGCGGAAACGCCGAGCTCAGCCCCCAGGGCAGATTGAGCGATCCGCCGGCGAACACGACGATCAGGAAGATCGCGAACATGAAGGCCGGAATGGCATAGCCGACAATGACGATCACCGATGTCCAGGCATCGAAGCGGGAGCCGTCGCGTACCGCCTTCGCGATGCCGAGCGGAATCGAGATCAGATAGGTGAGCAGCGTCAGCCAAAGCCCGAGCGAAATCGAAACCGGCATTTTCTCGAGGATGAGATCGAGCACGCGCGCGTCGTGAAAATAGCTTCTGCCGAAATCGAACCGCGCGTAGTTCCAGATCAGGAGCAGGAAACGCTCATGCGCGGGTTTGTCGAAGCCGAACTGCTTTTCGAGGTCCTTGATGATCTGCGGGTCGAGCCCCTGCGCGCCGCGATAGCGCGAGGATGAGGAATCGAGCGCGCCCCCGCCCGTATTGTTGGGCCGGAAGGTTTCGCCGCCGCTGCGGTTGAGCCGGTCGGAGGTGGAAATGTCGGAGCCGGTCAGCTGCGCGATCGCCTGTTCGACCGGCCCGCCCGGCGCAAACTGGATCACCACGAAGGAGACCAGCATGATCCCGAGAATGGTGGGGACGATGAGAAGCAGGCGGCGAACGATATAGGAGAGCATTCAGGCCTCTGCGGCAGGGAATTCCGACAAACTGCGCGGCTTCGGCGATCCGGTCAATCGGCGCGGGCGCGCCACCACGTTTCCGGAATACCGCGCCCGTATCGCGGCTTTTCTTTGGGCCGTGCGAACACATCCCAATAGGCGATCCAGTGCGTTCCCTTGTACCACTGCGGAATCCAGTAGTGCCCCGCGCGGAGCACGCGGTCGAGTGCGCGGCAGGCGAACGTGAGCTGCTCGCGAGTTTTGGCCTCGACGATCCGCTCGATCAGGGCATCTGCGACCGGGTCCGAAACCCCGGCGAGATTGCGCGAACCCGTGATCTTCGCCGCCTGCGACGAAAAAAACGTGCGTAGCGATTCGCCCGGTGTGGAACTGACCGAGAAGCGCTGGACGGTGATGTCGAAATCGAAGGTGTCGAGCCTGAGCCTGAACTGCGCCGGATCGACCACGCGCATATTGGCTTCGATCCCGAGCCGGTTCAGGTTCGAAATGATCGCCGAGTGATGTGGCTGGAACGAAGCCGTGTTGATGATGAATTCGATGGAGACGGGCTCGCCCTTCGGGCTCGTCCGTTTGCCGTTCTTGATCTCGTAGCCTGCCTCGCGCAGCAATGCGCCCGCTCTGCGCAGCAGGTTTCTGTCCTGACCCGAACCGTCGGCTTCCGGCGGCATATAGGCCTCGCCGAAAACGGCGTCGTCCACCTTGCCCCGGAACGGCTCGAGCAGCGCTAGTTCTTCCGGCGAAGGCTTGCCTTGCGCGGCCATATCCGAGTTCTGAAAGTACGAATACGTGCGGTCGTAGGAACCGTACATCAGGTTCTTGTTCATCCACGGGAAATCCATGGCGAGCGCGAGCGCTTCGCGTACGCGCTTGTCGGAGAATTTCTCGCGGCGCGTATTCATGAACCAGCCCTGCGCGCCCGAGGGCGTCTGGTCGGGCAACACTTCCCGCTTTACGCGGCCGTCGCGCGCGGCAGGGAAGTCGTAGCTCGTCGCCCAGATACGAGAGGTGAATTCTTCGCGGAACAGATAGTTGCGTGCGGTGAATCCCTGGAACCCGACGTCGCGGTCGCGGTAGAATTCGTAGCGCAGCGTTTCGAAATTGTTCTGGCCCCGGCTTACGTTCAGCTTCTCGCCCCACCAGTTCGTGACGCGGTTGTATTCGATGAAGCGGCCGGCTTCGAGTTTGCCGACGCGATAGGGGCCGGAGCCAAGCGGGGCGCTGAGCGTGGCCTCTTCGAAATTACGTCCTTCGAAATACTTGCGCGACAGCACCGGCAGCCCGGCGACGATCAGCGGGATTTCGCGCCCGCGGTTCTTCACGAAATACACGAGGAGCACATCGTCGCTTGCCGCCTCTGCGCTTTCGACATCAAGCAGAAGCTGGCGGAGAATCGGATGACCGATGGTTTTCAGCGTGGTGATGGTCCAGGCCGAATCGTGCGCGGTGAGTTTCGTGCCGTCATGGAAGCGCGCTTCGGGGCGGATGCGAAACCGATAGACGAGGCCGTCGTCCGAGACCGAGACCGCAGCGGCAGCGAGCCCGTACATCGCGTCGGGCTCGTCGAGCGCGCGTACCATGAGCGAAGCGAAGGTCAGTTCCATGCCGAGCGCGCCGTCGTTGCGCTGCGTGAAGATGTTCAGCGTATTGAAGGTCTCGAGATTCTGGTTGAAGGCACCCGAAGAACCGACGAGCGAGAACGCGCCGCCCTTCGGGGCGTTCGGGTTGACGTAATCGAAGTGCGGGAAGTTCGGCGGATATTTCAGGTCCCCGAACGCAGAGATGCCGTGGCGTTCGGTCGGAGTATTCTGCGCGCGCGCGGGAAGCGCTGCCGATACGCCCGCAGCGGCACTCCACGCAAGCAGCGAGCGGCGCGAAATCCGCTGACGATCGTTCACTTCTGCGGCCCCACCTTGGCGGCGCGATCCTTGTCGAACCACCAGATATCGGGGAAGCCGATATTGTATTCGGGCAGTTTGTCCGGCTTGCCGAAGCGGTCCCAGCGCGCGATGCGCGAGACATTGATGCTCCACATCGGAACGACGTAGTGATTCCACATCAGTACGCGGTCGAGGGCGCGCGTCGCCGCGAGCAATTCGCCGCGGTCTTTTGCGAAGACGACTCTCTTGATGAGAGTATCGACAGCCGGATTCTTGATGCCGGCATAGTTGCTGGAGCCGTCGCGGTCGGCGGATTCGCTTCCGAAATATTCGTACTGCTCGTTGCCCGGAGAAAGCGACTGTCCCCAGCCGCTCACGATCGCATCGAAGTCGCGCGAACGGACACGGTTCTGGTATTGCGAAACGTCCACCTGCCGGACTGTGAATTGAATGCCGAGGCGTTTGAGGTCCTCGCCATAGAACAGAATGATACGATCGAAGCTCGGGCTTGCGATCAGAAACTCGATGGTGAATGGCTCACCTGTCTTTGCGTTGACGAGCTTGCCATCGCGGACCTCGTATCCGGCCTCGCGGAGAAGCTTGGCGGCTTGCCGCAAATTGCCGCGAACGGATTCTTCCTTGTCGAAAACCGGATTCTTGTAAGTCGCCGTGAACACTTCCGGCGGAACCTGCCCGCGGACGGATTCGAGAATCTCGAGTTCCTTGCCCTGCGGCAATCCAGAAGACGCAAGTTCGGTCCCGCTGAAATAGGAGGCGATGCGTTCGTATTGACCGTAGAAAAAGTTACGGTTCATGTTCTCGAAATTCATCGCGTAATTCAGTGCGAGGCGGACCCGCGGGTCCGTGAATTTCTCGCGGCGGAGGTTGAATACGAACGCCTGCATCACGCCGCGCGCGCGGTCGGGAAAGGTCTCGAGCAGCAGCCGCTTTTCCTTCACCGCCGGAATGTCATAGGCGGTCGCCCAGTTCTTCGCGACATTCTCGGCGCGGAAATCGAATTCGTCGGCCTTGAAGGCGATCAGTTCGGTGGAATCGTCGCGGAAGTACTCGTAGCGCAATTCGTCGAAATTATCGTGTCCGATCCGCACCGGAAGCGTCGCTGCCCAATAGTCCTTGACGCGCTCGTAAACGATCGTGCGGCCCGGGATGAAGCTCTTCAACTTGTAGGCACCGGAACCGAGCGGCGGCTCCAGCGTGGCGTTCGCGATATTGCGCTCTTTGCCCTGCGGGTCCTTGCCGGTCCACCAGTGCTTCGGCATCGGAGCGATCTGTCCCACGATCTGCGGCAGTTCGCGATTGCCGGGCTCATCGAACGTGAACGTGACGTCGCGCTCGCCGGTTTTCTCCGCCTTCACGACATGACGATAGTAATAGCGGCGCTGGGGGTTGTGTTGCTTCAGCATCTCGAACGTCCAGATCACGTCTTCCGGCGTGATCGGCTTGCCGTCGTGCCAGCGCGCGCTCGCGCGCAGCCGGTACGTCACCGAAGAGTAGTCGGCGGGATAGCGCACCGATTCCGCGATCAGCCCGTACTCGGTCGCCACCTCATCGAGCGAGGCGGTCATCAGCGTATCGTAGATCGTGGACACGCCCGCCGCGACGGTCCCGCGCGTGATGATGTGATTGAAGCTGTCGAACGTGCCGTCCACGCCGAGGCGCAATAGTCCGCCCTTTGGCGCGTTCGGGTTCACGTACGAATAGTGCTTGAAGCCCGCCGGGTACTTGATGTCGCCCATAAGCGACAGCGCGTGGCGCCAGGGTATCTCCTGTGCGTCCGCCTTCAGCGGCAGAAAAGGAATGGCGAGGGCGAGAACGAGAGTCCGGGCAAGATTCGGCGTCACAAGTACCTCCGTCGAACCCCCGTCTCTCAGGGGCCAATGTCGGCGGCGATTATGACCGTTTTGCGCGGGCGCGCCAAAGCGCTGCCCGCCGATCTCGCGATGATTTGAGCGGATGCCGGCCTTATTGCTTGGCCGGCTCTTCCTTCTTCTCGGCGGGCGGGGTCGCCGCGACAGGCTTCGGCAGTGGCGCCGGATTGTCGGCCTGCTTGCTGAGATAGACGATCAGGGCTGCACGATCGGTCGCGCGGCGTACGCCGAGGAAGGTCATCGACGTGCCGGGGACGGACTTGCTTGGATTCGCAAGGAACTTATCCAGCTCTTCGAAGGTCCATTTGCCCTTCTTGCTCTTCATCGCGTTCGAATAGGCGAAGCCGGAATGGGTGCCGATGTCGCTGTTGACGACATTGTAGAGACCCGGGCCAACCTTGTTGGCGCCGCCCTTTGCAAATTCGTGACACGCAACGCACTGGCGCGCGACGGAAGCGCCTTTCTCAGCGCTGGCTTCGTTGAGAAGATTCTCGAGCGGAACCTGCGGTTCGGCAGCGGCCTGTTTCTGGCCACCCTTCTCCTCGAGAGCAGCGATTTCGTAGCCCGCCTTCTTCGGCGGATGCGACGCAAAGATGCCGCCTGAGACGATGCTGAGCGAGAGGACGAAAAGGCAGGTGCCGAGGATGGCACCCATGATTTTATTGAGTTCGAAGCTGTCCATCGGCCGGCAATTCCGGTGTTTTTTCCGCCGGCGTCCCGGCGAGAGGCCCATTAATGAGAGCCAGAGGTATCGCTTTGCCCGATGGGAGGCAACCCGTATAACCCGCCCGCCGCTGCTACCTTCTGCCGCCGCGAACCGGCGGGTAGCAGCAGCTTCCCGGGTGTTTTCATGGCTGCCACAGGCTCGTCCCGCTCAGACCTGATCGTGCTGATTCCGGCACGGATGCAGGCGACCCGGCTGCCCGGCAAACCGCTTGCTGACATCGGCGGGAGGCCGATGATTCTGCATGTCCTCGACAGGGCACGCGAGGCGGATGTCGGCGAAGTGGCGGTCGCAACCGATGACGAAGCGATCCGGAACGCGGTGGAGCGGGCGGGTGGACGGGTGCTGATGACAAATGCAGGCCACCAGACCGGCTCCGACCGGATCTTCGAAGCGCTTGGCAAGGCCGATCCTGCGGGCAAGGTCGCGGTCGTCGTGAACCTGCAAGGCGATCTGCCTTCGATCGAGCCGGTCACGATTCGCCGCGTGGTCGAGCCGCTCGACGATCCCGCGGTCGATATTGCGACGCTCGCGGTGGAGATCGCCGACGAAGAAGAAAAGACCAATCCGAACGTTGTGAAAGTTGTCGGGACCCCGGTGGGCGAAAGCCGTCTCCGCGCGCTCTACTTCACTCGCGCGACTGCGCCCGCGAATGATGGCCCGCTTTACCATCACATCGGAATCTATGCTTATCGCCGTGCCGCGCTCGAGCGCTTTGTGAAGCTGCCCCAGGGCACGCTGGAGAAGCGCGAGAAGCTCGAACAGCTTCGTGCGCTGGAGCACGGCATGCGCATCGACGTTGCAATCGTTGACGCTCTGCCGCTCGGCGTCGATACTCCTGCCGACCTCGAAAAGGCCCGTGCACTGCTCGCGGGTAAGAAGAGAAATTCCTGACATGGCCAAGAAGCAAACCATCGTCTTTCAGGGCGAACCCGGCGCCAATTCGCACATCGCATGCCGCGAGCGCTTTCCGGATTACGAGCCGGTACCCTGCGCGACGTTCGAGGACGCCTTTGCCGCCGTGTCGAACGGGGATGCCAATCTTGCAATGATCCCGATCGAGAACTCGGTCGCGGGACGCGTCGCGGATATTCATCACCTGATGCCGCATTCGGGTCTCAACATCGTCGGCGAATTCTTCCTGCCGCTGTCGCATCAGTTGATGGCCATCAAAGGCGCGACACTGAAGACGGTGAAGATGGTGCAGAGCCATGTCATGGCGCTCGGCCAGTGCCGCAACGTGATCCGCGAACTCGGCCTCACCGCCGTGATCGGTGCCGACACGGCGGGCAGCGCCCGGCAGATCATGGAAGCGAAGGATCCGGCGCGCGCCGCGATTGCGTCCGCACTCGCCGCCGAAATCTACGGCCTCGATATCATTAAAGAGAACATCGAGGACGAGGACCACAACACCACGCGATTTATCATTCTCCAGAAAGACAGATCCTGGGCGAAGCAGGGTGAGGGCGTGATCGTCACGACCTTTGTCTTCAAGGTGCGCAACGTTCCGGCCGCGCTCTATAAGGCGCTTGGCGGTTTTGCGACCAACGGCGTCAACATGACGAAGCTAGAGTCGTACCAGATCGACGGCAATTTCTTCGCGACCCAGTTTTATGCCGACGTCGAAGGTCATCCCGAAGACACCGGGCTCAAGTTCGCTCTTGAGGAACTCGACTTCTTCTCGGAGGAGCTGAAGATTCTCGGCGTCTATCCCGCGCATCCCTTCCGCATGAAGGCGCGCAACGAGGCCAAATAATCAGTCGAATACCCCTGCGCCGCGCTCGACGAAGGCCTTGATCAGATGATGCGCGATCGCGAGCGGCGGCGGCGCGAAGAAACGCGCCGGATGCTTGCCGGCGAGTAACAGCCTGCATTCGTCTTTCGTTACCCAGCGCGCGGCTTCTAATTCCACTTCGTCGATCTTGAGCTTGCCGGTCTTCGCCTCGACGAAAGCGCCGATCATGATCGACATCGGAAACGGCCACGGCTGGGACGCGAAATAGGCGACCCGGCCTCCGGGAATTCCCGCTTCTTCCATCGTCTCGCGGCGCACCGCTTCCTCGAAGCTTTCGCCGGGCTCGACGAATCCGGCGAGCGCGGACCACATGCCCGGGGGAAATCTCGTCTGCCGCGCAAGCAAGCACTGCTCGCCGTGAATCGCGAGCATGATGACGCAAGGATCGGTACGGGGGAAATGTTGCGCGGAGCATATCGCGCAGTCCCGCCGCCAGCCCGCCTGCGCGGGTTTTGTCGGCTTGCCGCAGTTCGCACAGAAACGATGCCGTTCGTGCCAGAACAAGAGCGCCTTCGCCGTCGCGAGCGCAGACAGGTCTTCCGGCGGCAACAGTCCCTGGAGCGCGATCGAGCGCAGGTCCACCACGATAAAGTCGCCGCGTGCCTTGATCCCTTCGATGCGCTCAGGCGGAACCGCTCGCGCGAAATGTCCGCGGCCGTTCGCATCCTTGCCGAGCATTGCGGCCTCGAGCGGCTCGCCTGCATAGGCCGCTTCGTCGTTCGTGAGACCCGCGTCGAAACCTTCGCCGCGCTTTGCGAGCAGGAAGGATTCGCCGGCCAGCACGAAATTGCGCGCATTCGCGCGAAGCGATTCAATCAGCGCGGTGTCGCCCCGCTGTTCGCTGAGCCGGTCAAGCGAAGAACCGGAGTAGGTGAGTCTGGTTTCGGGAAGAGACATTGCTGGCGTCTTTGTTTGTGCGACGCTGCCACGACGCGCCAGGTGCCGCAATCCGTTAGCCGCGCATACCTAGTGCGCTTCGCATTCTTTCGATCAACTCGGACTTTTGCATTTCGCTATACGGCACGCGCGTTCCTGCACCCCATACCGGCCCCGGCCAAGCGGTGTCGCCTTCGTTGCGGGCGACGATATGGATGTGCAACTGCCGCACGATATTGCCGAGTGCGCCGACATTGATCTTCAGGCATTGCGTGACCGCACGCAGCGCCGCCGCGCATTGCGCGATTTCCTCCATTGCCGCTGCGCGGTCGGCAACGGCAAGCTCGAACAGTTCGGAGATTCCCTCCCGCTGCGGCACCAGCACGAGCCAGGGAAATCGCGCATCGTCTTGCAGCCGCACTTCGCAGAGCGCGAGCCTGCCGATGCGCGCGGAGTCGCTCGAGAGCCGCGGGTCGAGTGAAATTTCCTGCGTCATTTTCTGCGAATCCCCGCGAGTTCGAGCAACAATATGGTGAAATTCCCGTCCGCGCTTGCCTTCCGTCGCAGCCCGCCCGATATAGAGAGCGGGAGGTTGGCGGTGGACGAGCCACTCGCCAACCGGGTCAGGTCCGGAAGGAAGCAGCCCTAACGAGACCGGTTTGGGTCATCGTTCCAGCCTCCCACCCAATTCCAAGGAACGCGGGCCGGATGGACGATACGCCCAAAAAGAACGCGGCAGGGCTGGACGGCGCCTCTTTGTTTGGCGACGCCACCAAAGGCTACCGCGTGCTCGCGCGCAAATACCGCCCGCGCAATTTCGACGACCTGATCGGTCAGGAAGCGATGGTCCGCACGCTCTCGAATGCGTTTGCGAGCGGCCGCATCGCGCAGGCTTATCTGCTGACCGGGGTTCGCGGCGTCGGCAAGACCACGACCGCACGCATCCTCGCCCGCGCGCTGAACTACGAGCCGAAGTCAGGCAAGGATACCGGCCCGACGCTGGAGATGCCCGAACCCGGAAGGCATTGTCAGGAAATTCTCGAAAGCCGCCACGTCGATGTGATCGAGATGGACGCGGCCTCCCATAACAGTGTCGAGGATATCCGCCAGATCAACGACGCTGTGCGCTACACGCCCGTGAGCGCGCGCTACAAGGTCTACATCCTCGACGAGGTGCACATGCTTTCGGGCGCGGCCTTCAATGCGCTCTTAAAAACGCTTGAAGAACCGCCGGCGCATGCGAAGTTCATTTTTGCGACGACCGAAGTACGAAAAGTTCCCGTCACGATCCTTTCCCGGTGCCAGCGCTTCGATCTCCGGCGTGTCGATGGCGACACGCTTGCGAAGCATCTCGGCAGGATCGCGGATGCCGAAAAGATCGGCGCGGAGTCGGAAGGCCTCGCGCTGATCGCGCGGGCGGCGGAAGGCTCGGTTCGCGATTCGCTCTCGCTGCTCGATCAGGCTATCGCGCACGGCGGCGCCAGCGTGAAGGCTCTGGAAGTGCGCGAGATGCTGGGTCTCGCTGACCGCACGCGCATCATCGATCTGTTCGAGGCGCTGATGGGCGGCAACATCGCGGAAGCCCTGAAGCTGTTCCGCGAGCAATACGATCTCGGCGCCGATCCCGTGGCCGTGCTTTCCGATCTCGCGGAATTCAGCCATCTGCTGACGCGCTTCAAGATCGTGCCGTCGTCGCTCGAGGATACCAGCCTCGTCGAGGCCGAGCGCAAACGCGGCGCGGAGTTGTCCGGGCGACTCTCGATCCGGGTCCTTTCGCGCGCTTGGCAGATGCTCTCGAAAGGAATTTCTGAGACGGCCACAGCCGGCAAGCCTGCGCAGGCAGCGGAAATGGTGCTGGTGCGTCTTGCCTATGCCTCGGACCTGCCGACGCCTGACGAGGCTTTGAAGATGCTCGGCGACGGCGGAAACGGTGCGGGTGCATCTCCCGGCAGCGGCGGCAGCGTGCCCTCGGGCGCGCCGCGCATGCAGATGGCGCAAGGGAGCGCGCAGGGCGGCGCGAACGCGATCGGCCGCGCGACGCCGCGTCCCGCGTCAGCGCCCGACAACGCGCCGCAGCTCCAGTCGCTCGAAGATGTCTTTTCGCTTGCGGAGAAGTACCGGGACCTCCAGATCAAGCACGCACTGAAAAACTTTGCCCGTCTCGTAAAGATCGAAGACGGCAGGCTCGAGATTTCGCTCGACGAGGGCGCGCCGGTGAATTTCGCAGGCACGCTCGGCGCGAAGCTCTCGCAATGGGCCGGCCGCCGCTGGGTCGTGATCGTCGCCCGAGAAAAGGGCGGCGAAACGCTTGCCGAGAAAGAGCAGAACACGCAGACGCGACTGAAAGCCGACGTCCGCAACCATCCGGCGGTGCAGGCCGTGCTGAGTGCCTTTCCGGGCGCGGAGATCGTCGAGGTGCGCCGCAAGGGGCCTGCAGCAGAAGCCGAGAATCCGGCCGACGGCTTCGATGCCCCGATCGAAGAAGATGAGGAATAAGGAGCGAACAGCATGCGCGACATGATGGGCATGATGGGCAAGATCAAGGAATTGCAGGCGAACATGGAGCGCATGCAATCCGAGCTCGAGACCCTCGAAGTCACCGGGAGCGCAGGCGGCGGTCTCGTCTCCGTCACGATGAATGCGAAGGGCACGATCCGTAAGGTCGCGATCGATCCGAGCCTGATGAAGGCCGACGAAAAGGAAATCGTCGAAGACCTGATCGTTGCGGCCAGCGCCGACGCGCGGGCGAAATCCGAGAAGCTCGTCGAGGAGAAGGCGAAGGCGCTCACCGGCGGCCTGCCGCTGCCGCCGGGCATGAAACTCTTCTGAAGTCCGAAAACCGGTACCCACTTTTCGGGATCATGCTCTAATGCGCCGCGTCGTCGCCGGGCCGGAAATCGAGCGGCTCATTCAATTGCTTGCGAAGCTGCCCGGGCTCGGCCCGCGTTCCGCGCGCCGCGCGGCGCTGCATCTCGTCAAACGGCGCGAAGAACTGATGGAGCCCTTGACTGCGGCCCTTGGTGACGCGCTCGCAAAGATCGTGGTCTGCGATACCTGCGGCAGCATCGATACCCGCAATCCCTGCTCTGTCTGCGCGGACGAGACGCGCGACTCCTCATTGCTGGTCGCGGTGGAGAATGTCGCCGACCTCTGGGCGCTCGAGCGCGCGGGCGCCGTGAACGCCCGCTACCACGTGCTCGGCGGAACGCTGTCGGCGCTCGACGGCATCGGCCCCGACGATCTCAATATCGCGTCTCTCGTTTCGCGCGCGCACGAGCCGGAAGTGAAAGAGGTGGTGCTTGCGCTAAGCGCGACCGTCGACGGCCAGACCACGGCGCACTACATCACCGATCTTCTGCGCGATGCGGAAGTGAAGGTGACGCGGCTCGCGCACGGGGTGCCGGTTGGCGGCGAACTGGACTATCTGGACGAAGGCACGCTATCCGCGGCGATACGGCAACGGACGTTGTTTTGAGAGGGTTCGAATGCGCTTTCTTGTGTTGCTTTCATTGGTTTTATTCAGTTTCTCGGCGCAGGCACAGAAGTTCTCATTGCCCAAAGCGGTTGCCGAGGCGGCCTACGAGAAGGCCGAATGCGACAACGAACTCGACGAAAAGAATAAGGATCTGGAGTTCGCAGGAGATCTCGGCGCCGGCCTCAAGCTTATCGAGCTGTCGTGCTGGAGCGCGGCTTACAATTTCGGAAGCATTTTCTTTGCCGCCGACCCCAAGGATCTGTCGAAGGCGCGGCTGTTGCAGTTCAGGATTCCGGACGAAAAGAACCGGCTTGTGCAGACCTTCCAGCTTTCGAACCCGTCCTATGACGAGAAGAAGAAAGTTCTGGAGTCTTTTCATAAGGGTCGCGGCGTCGGCGATTGCGGCACTTCCGGCAACTGGCGCTGGAACGGAAAGGAGTTCGCGCTCGTCCGCTTCTGGAGCAAAAACGATTGCGACGGCGAGCCTTTCTTTGACGACCTCACGCCGCTCGGAAAATATCTCGTCTATCCGCCGAAGAAGAAGTAGCTACTTCTTGTCGGGCGCGAGCCGCTCGAAATGTCCGCGGCGCTGCAGCCACCAGAGCAGAACGATGCTCGGGATGGCGGCAAGCGCGGTCACGACGAAAAACCAGAACCAGCCGGTCGCTTCCGCGACATAGCCGCCGCTTGCGGCAAGCACGGTGCGGCCGACTGCGGCGATCGCGGAGAGCAACGCGAATTGCGTCGCCGTATGCGCCCGCGCCCCGCATAGCGCCGAGAGATAGGCGACGAAGATGACGTTTGCCGCGTTCGACGTGAAGTTCTCGACAATGATGGTGAGCGTGAGCGCGGAAACGTCGGGGCCGACCCACGCGAGCCACGAGAACATCAGGTTCGAAAGCATCTGGATGATGGCG
>JAGXQU010000055.1 GCA_018335895.1 Hyphomicrobiales bacterium
CGCGAAGCGAGGCTCGAGTCGATGTCGAGCAGCTTCATGAGATCGACGATCGACTGCTTCCAGTTGTAGTTATTCCGGCCGGTGCTGTCGGCGATTTTCTGGATCATCTCCTCGGCTTGCTCGCGAGTGATGGGGTTCGCTTTGCCGGTCGCGGCATTGGCCGCCGCCGAAATGGTGCTTGCGAGTACGGAGCCAGCCGCCTTCGCCTTCTCGAAAATCGCTGAAACAATGCTACCGAATACGCTCATATTGCCGTCTCCTGTTGGGAATTACCCGCCCTTTGGCAAGACACTCTATCCATTTCGGATTCTCTGGAAAATAGGCTCCCGTAAGCAAATACCTGCGATTTTGTTCGTCATTTAGGGCTGATAGCCATGATCGTGGGGTCGGGAGCACCCCGGCTATCTGCCATTCCGGCCTATCGAAACGTCCGGAGAGGGGCCGGTCCCGGAGTGGGGGCATACTGATCGCCCGCGTGACAACTTTCTGACAATTGGCTGTAGGGCAGTTGCCGGCATAGGCCGCCAGTGTCTCGGCAGCGAGGCTGTTCACCGTCTCCGCGCACCAATCGGGGAAAACTGCTATCCGACCGCGCCGTGTTCTTTGAGAAATATCGAACCGCGTGGCGATTCCCATTCCCGCCTCTCTATGTTGCGGTATCGTATAGATCTGACCGGGCCTTCCGTTGAATTGCTGCCGTCGGGATAACGACATTTGTTTTTGGTGCAGGATCTCGCAGCCTTTATGTCGGGCGGACTGGTCGGCTTCGTACTGGGGCTGATCGGCGCGGGCGGTTCTATTCTTGCCGTGCCGCTCGTATTTTACGCGGTCGGTGTTCCGTCCCAGCATATCGCTGTCGGCACCAGTGCGGTCGCGGTCGCGGCGAGCGCATTGATGAGTCTCGCAGGCCACGCGCGCGCGAAGACCGTTCGCTGGCGCTGTGCGCTGACGTTCGCGGCTGCCGGGATTATCGGGGCCCTAGTCGGAACGGTGGCCGGAAAGGCTGTCGCGGGCAAGCTGCTGCTCGGATCGTTCGGGCTGATGATGATTGTCGTCGGCACGAGCATGCTGTTTCCGGTGCGCGCTTCCGCGCGCGGCGACACGCAACTGTCGAGCGACACCGCGCCTGAATTGCTGCCGCGATTGATCGGCTACGGTTTTGCGGTTGGATTTCTGTCCGGTTTCTTCGGCATCGGCGGCGGCTTCCTCGTTGTGCCGGGTCTGATTTCGGCGACCTCCATGCCGGTCCTGAACGCGGTTGGAAGTTCGCTCGTATCGGTCACGGCATTCGGAACCGCGAGTGCGGCAAGCTATGCCTATTCGGCACTTGTCGACTGGCATGTGGCGGCGCTGTTCGTAGGTGGTGGTGCTGCGGGTTCGTTCCTTGGTCTCGTTGTATCGAGGGCTCTTGGAAAAAACGAGCGACTGCTGAAATCGATCTTCGCCGCATTCGTTATTCTGATCGGCTGTTATGTCGCATTCGATCAGGCTCGAGGATTTCTCTAGAGATTTGCCTTTCTCCGGCTGGCGAGAGCAAACTTCGGAAAGTGGCCGCCCAAATGGTGCGGGAGGAAATGCGATGAGAAAAATTCTCTTTAGCAGACTGATTTGCATTCTTGCTGCGATGCGTCCGGCGCTGGCGCAGGATGCACTGGTGACGCACAGAACGCTCAGCCCTGAACTCGCGCTCGAACTCGCGCGTGCAACGCTTGGCGACTGCCAGAAGCGCGGATTTCAGGTGGCGGTTGCGGTAACGGATCGCTTCGGCATCACACAGGTACTCCTGCGTGACCGCTTTGCGGGAGCGCACACGGTTCAAACCGCGATCGGCAAGGCGTGGACTGCCGCTTCGTTCAGGTCCCACACTAGCGATCTGATCACCGCGACGGCAGCAAACTCGCCGCAAGCCGGAATCCGGAATCTGCCGGGTGTCGTGGTGGTGGGCGGAGGGGTTCTCGTCGAGGCAGGCGGCTCGCTTGTAGGCGCGGTTGGAGTATCAGGAGCACCCGGCGGCGACGCGGATCACGCCTGTGCAAAAGCAGGCATCGACGCGATCCGCGACAAGCTGGATTTCTGATCCCGAGCGCGAACGGAGCGAGCCTCTGCTCAGCCCACCTTCAGATAGGCGAAGCCCTTCGTCTGCAACTCGGCGACGGTCGCGACACCGGACGGAACGAATTTGAGGAACGATTCCTTCCGCGTCTTTGCAGGATCAATTTTCAAGCGCTTGTAGGTGATCTGGCAGAGATAGGCTTCGACGCCGTATTTGGTCAGGCCAGTGAAGCGCTTGAACAGGTCAGGATCGATCTCGTCCTTCTCCCAGGGCGTGTCCTTGCGGTCATCGAGGAAGAATTTGAGCCCGGCGCCGTGGGCGACCACCACGAGCTTCAACTTCAGCGAGTCGAATTCGTACGCCGAATAGTGGTTCAGCATGTTTTGCATCATTTGCGAGAACCGGCCAGGGTCGCCGAAATCGCAATGATAGAGACAGGCGATGTCGGTATCCTTCTTGACCTCGGCCATGTTCAGCGCAACCGGATTGCTCCTCGCAGCGCTCGCCGCAGCGAGCACCGCGCCAGAACCGATCAGTGCTCCGAACACTTCACGTCTGTTTTTCATGGGACTCTCCAGGAATGTTCCGGGTTTCGTGGCAGTAGTGATGAAACGCTAGAGAAGAAAAAAGGCGCGCCGGAGCGCGCCTTTTTTGGAATGGTTACTTGTTGACCGGACTCTCCGGGCTCATCAGGAGCGCGACAACGTCCTTGATCTGGTCGATCGTCAGCACGCCGTTCGCGCCAAGACGCGGCATGTTGGAGCAGGGCAGAGTCGCATGCGAATTGTAGATGCGCTCGTACACCGCCTTCACGGCCTCTTCCTTGAACCCCTTCAGCTTGCCGTAGTTCAGGAGGCTCGGCCCGATCGTGCCGTAGCTTAATTCCTTCGGCGCTAGCTGGTGGCAAGCGTAGCAATTGCCACCGCTTGCACGCTGCGGCGGGTAGTCGGTAAAGCGCATACCATAGCCGGACTGCGCGATAGCCTCGCCCTTCTTCCAGTCGCCCATGAACTTGCCGTCGTCGGGATACTTGATCGACGCTTTGGCCGCTTTCTGGATTTGCGCGGCAATGGCGGCGGGCGGATTGTTCTTGAAAGCCGAGCAGTGCTTCATCGTTTCGTCCGGCATGAGACGATCTTTCCAGTCGTCCGGTGCCTTGGCGAACGCCGCCTTGATGGCGTCATCCGCGGAAAGTTTCTGCTGGGCGTAAGCAGCCGTGCTGATGGCGGCGGCGGCGATGAGGGCGGTTGCAGCGAGAATGTTTCGCATGTGCGTTCCCTCGTTTACCGCTTGAGACCGGGTGCGGAAATTTCGCCGCCCTCGGCCGTCTTGCTGAGATAGGCGATGATGGCGATGGTGGCGTCGGTGCCGAGTTCCACACGCGGCATGCGCATCTGCCAGTAGCAGTCGAAGACGCGGTGCTGCATGGTCATCACGTGGCTGCTCGAGACGCGGTAGCCGGGCCATTCGCCAACGACCTTCTTGGCTTCTTCAGGATCCGAAAGGTGCGGCAGACCCTGAAGCCGGATGCGCTGGCCGGACGTCGAGTGGCAGCTTGCGCAGGAGAAGTCGAAGGGACCGGAGCGGCGATTGAAAAGCTCTTCCCCGAGTGCGACGACGGCTTTCGCCTGCGGCGTGTCGAGCTTCGGCGCGAACTTCATGCCGGAAGATTTATGCGCGACATAGGTCGCGATCGCACCGAGTTCCTTGACGGGTTTGCCGCCGGACGGATGCGGATTTTTGACGAGTTCGGCGCGGTCGAAACCCTGCAAGGTCTCCATGCACCACAGAAGGCGGGCTTCCAAATCGAGCACCTTCTTGGCATCGGCGAAGTAGCGGGGCAGTTCGGCGAAAGCGCCGTCTACAACTCCCGGGCCTTTGCCGAGATCGCATTTCTCGAGCGAAACATTCTTCGGGCCGCGAGGCGTCTTCCACAGCTGTTCGCCGCGATCGGCATCCAACAAGCCGGGATTGCTCCACGGATCGGCTTTCAACATTTTGCGATACTGCTCGATCGCCTTTTCCGTGGCGTCGTCCTGCGCATTTGCGGGCGCAGCAAAGGCAACGCAGGCGCACAATACGCCCAGCACAATTCCAGTGAGCTTCATCTTGGCTTCCTCCGAACCCCTTTTGATTTAGTTGATTTTTCTTATTTAGGGCAGTTCCAAGAATACATAGAAACATGCGAATGAAAAGAAGTGTTTTGCCGCGTTCAGAGAAACCTGCGCACGAGTTCGCGGAACGAACCTTCGAACAGAACAACGATGCCGAGTCTTGCACCGACAATCATTCCCGCAACTGCGAGAGGCCATGACAGTGCAAGCAGCGAACCGGCAGTGAGTCCCTGACCGATCGTGCAGCCGCCGGCGAGGATTCCACCGAATCCCATCAATGCTGCGCCGCCGAGATGCCGGCGCATTTCGCGCTGATCGTCGAAGGCTTCCCAGCGGAATTCATTCGAGCGCATCGCTGAGAGCCACGAACCGGCAATGACGCCGAGGACGCTGCCGACCCCGAACTCGATGAGAGTCGTGGGAGCGAGGAGGGCGCCGAAGATCGCGCGGCCGACCGGAGCCACGAACGTCAAGCTCTGGGGTTTCGACGGGCCGTCGAATTCGTCAGCCAGAATAGTCGTCGCGAGCCAGCCTAGGCCGATGCACAGACCGAGCGTAACTCCTGCGCCGAGCAGCCGGGGAGATTTGCGCAAGCGGGGATGAAAGGCGGCAAAGGAGATCAACAGTCCGCCGATTGCGATGCTGAGCGGCAGCCGCAGATCGGCATGCAGCGCCTGTCCAAGCACCGACGGAAGATCGGAAGAAATCTCCGAAGCAAATCTGATCGGAATCGCCTCAAACACAGAGAGACGAACTCCGGAAAGAACGCCGCGCAGGATTGCGAGGGCGGTTGCCGCGAACACCAACACGACCACAAGACTTCTGAGATCGCCGGAGCCCAGACGAACGAGCGACCCGAAGCTGCACGTGCCGACGAGCGCCATGCCGAGGCCGAAGATCAACCCGCCGAACAGGAGCCCAATCCAGGGGATGGCGGAGGTGATGTAGTTGGTGCTGGCCGGTTTCAGATAGCCGGCGACAATCAACGTCTGTGTGAAGAGGATTGCGATACCCAGCGCAAGACCGAAGATGCGGATGCGCCGCGTGTCTCCGGCCACCGTCGCGTCTTCGATCGCGCCGAAGGAGCACAGCCGCGAACGTTGGGTTACGAATCCGGCGATGCCGCCGATCGCAAATCCGGCAAGTGCTAGTGACCATGCATAGGCCGACACCATACGCGCGCCTTCAGTGTTTCAGGGCTTGCGTGCCGGCCCCTGAATGCCGGCTATTTCTTTTGTTCAGGCTTCGCCGTTTCGCAGAAGATTCCGTAGATCACCGAAATGACCTGCCGCACGTTTTCGTTGGCGAGGCTGTAATAGATCACCTTGCCGTCGCGCCGCGTCGTCACCATGCCGTCGAAGCGCAGGCGAGCGAGCTGCTGCGATACGGTGGGCTGCCGCAGCGAGAGAATGGTTTCCAGCTCCGTGACCGAGCGTTCGCCTTCGGCGAGCAGGCAGAGCAGGAGCAGCCTGCTTTCGTGGGACAGCGCCTTGAGGAAGTCGCTTGCCTCCCGCGCGTTGCGCATGAGCTGATCGAGTTCGTCGGAGAACTCCGCGCCGTCGCGCAACTCCCGTTCGATCGATTTCGATACGATTCTGGTCATAACATTCTCCGGCCGGCGCCGCGTTCCGCGTTCGGCAACTTCTGAAGCAGTACGCCGAGCAGGCCCCAGAACGACGCCTCGTCCTTATACCCGGTAAGTCTGCCGATTTCCTTCCCGCTCTCAACGAGAACGAAGGTCGGCGTTGCGACTACAGGTGCGGAGAGCGAAATGTCCAGCGGCATGTCTTTGGACAGTACGATTCGCCTGAGCGGCGCGATTTTACTCTCGGGGGTCTTGGGATAGATGGGCCCGATCTCGCGGTGCCACATAAGGCACCAAGGACAACCGGGGCTTTCGAACATCACCAATTCGGCGGCATTCGAGCGCGAAGAAGCGCCGAAAAATAAGGCGCTGAATAAGAAGAACGAGAATGCGGTAAGGACTTTTCTCCGCAGCACCCTTTGCATTTCCTTCGCTCCGTCTCGGATAAATCGGCCCGGGAGGCTTTACATATAAAAAATTTAATATGAGAATATGTTCAAGAATAGCCCTGCTACAAGCAGGCGTGGGATGAAATCTAAAAGGAGAGGCCGATGGCTGTAACGAGGCCAATTGCGTCACGCCGCCAGGTCCTGTCGGGACTTGCTGCAGTGCCGCTGGCGTTTGCATTCCTTCCGCAGCTTGCGGAAGCAAGTGCCAGCGCGGTGGAAGCTGAAATCAAGAAGCTCTTTGGCGACAAGGCGATCGGTTCGGGCAAGATCAAGCTCGACGCGCCGCAGATCGCGGAGAACGGCCTCGTGGTGCCGGTCACGGTAGAGGTGGAAAGCCCCATGACCGACGCCGACTACGTCAAGGCGATTCATGTTTTTGCAGACGAAAATCCGCTTCCGGGCGTCGTGAGCTACCGCTTCACGCCTGCTTCGGGCAAGGCGGTGGTTTCGTTCCGCATGCGCCTCGCGAGGACGCAGCACGTCGTCTGTCTCGCGGAAATGTCGAACGGCACCGTTCACATGACGAAGTCCGAAGTCAAAGTGACCATTGGCGGTTGCGGCGGCTAGTCCGCGGCGCATCAGGAAACGGTATCGATATGAGCAATCCGACACCCCGAGTTCGAGTTCCCGCCAAGGCCAAGGCCGGCGAGATCATCGAGATCAAAACGCTGATTTCCCACGAAATGGAATCCGGCCAGCGGAAGGATTCCGCCGGCAAGGCGATCCCGCGGAAGATCATCAAGGCCTTCACCGCCTCCTTCAACGGTAAGCCGTTTTTGGAATCGGACTGGCATCCCGCGATCTCCGCTAATCCGTATCAATCCTTCTTCTTCAAGGTGACGCAGGCGGGCGAATTCCGCTTCGTCTGGAAGGACGACGACGGCAGCGAGTATGTCGCGACGAACAAAATAGAACTGGCGTAAGCGCGAGCTAAGCCGCTTACGCCGGCTTCTACCTTCGACATTCTGTCTATTCTATTGGGCAACCGGCATAGGCGGTGGCAACGGATGATCTCGCGTCGAAATTTTCTACAGGCCGCCGCAGCGGCCTCCACGATCGTCAGCGCCGCAGGCCTCGGGCCGCTTGGCCGCGCGGCAGCGCAGCAGCGGCTCACTGCCGGACAGATCGCGCAATTCGATCCCCTCGGCACCATCACGCTGCTCTATGTCGCCGACATTCACGCGCAGCTCGTGCCGCTTTATTTCCGCGAGCCGTCGATCAATCTCGGCGTCGGCGAAGCGAAAGGACAACCGCCGCATCTGACCGATCGCGAGTTCCGTGAGCAGTTCAAGATTGCGGCCGGCAGCGCCGAAGCCTATGCGCTCACGGCCGACGATTTCGCACAGCTTGCGAAAAATTACGGGCGCATGGGCGGCCTCGACCGGGTCGCGACACTCGTAAAGATGATCCGCGCACAGCGCGGTGCCGACAACGTGCTGTTGCTCGACGGCGGCGACACCTGGCAAGGCAGCTGGACTGCATTGCAGACGAAGAGCCAGGACATGGTCGATACCATGTCGAAGCTCGGCGTCGATGCGATGGTGGGGCACTGGGAGTTTACGCTCGGCGCCGACCGCGTGAAGGAAGTCGCGGAGACGGCGCCGTTCGCGTTCCTCGCGCAGAATATCCGCAGCTTGGAGTGGCAGGAACCGGTCTTCAAGGCCCGCAAAACATTCACGAAAGGCGGCGCGCGCATTGACGTCATCGGTCAGGCGTTCCCGCGCACGCCGATCGCCAACCCGCGCTGGATGATCCCGGACTGGGAGTTCGGTATTCGCGAAGCGGAGCTTCAGAAGGAAGTAGACGCGGCGAGGGCGGAAGGCGCGGATGTTGTCGTGCTGCTTTCCCATAACGGCTTCGATGTCGACAAGAAGCTCGCGGGCCGCGTTCGCGGGATCGACGTGATCCTCACCTCGCATACGCATGACGCGCTGCCCGATCTGGTCCGCGTCGGCAGTACCGCGCTCGTCGCGACCGGCTCTCACGGCAAGTTCCTGTCCCGCCTCGATATCGAAGTGAAGAACAAGAAGGTCGTAGGCATCCGCTTCAAGCTGATGCCGGTGTTTTCGGATGCGATTGCGCCGGATGCGGAAATGAAAGCGATGATCGACAAGATCCGCGCTCCATACAATAGCGCGCTTTCGCGCGAACTGGCGCGGACGGACTCGCTTCTGTATCGCCGCGGCAACTTCAACGGCACCTTCGACGATCTGATCTGTCAGGCGATGTTGAAACAGCGCGACGCCGAGATTTCGCTCTCGCCGGGATTCCGCTGGGGCGGCTCGCTGCTTCCGGGAGATCCGATCACGTTCGAGGCTGTCGCCAATGCGACCGCGATCACCTATCCGGCTTGTTATCGGATTTCGATGACCGGCGCGCAGCTGAAAGAAGTGCTGGAGGACGTGGCCGACAACCTGTTCCACCCGGATCCATACTTCCAGGGCGGCGGCGACATGGTCCGCGTCGGCGGGGTCGGATATTCGATCGACGTTTCGAAATCCGCCGGCAGCAGAATCTCGAACCTCACGCAGCTTTCAACGAACAAGCCGCTCGAGGCTTCGCGGTCCTACTCGGTCGCGGGCTGGGCGAGCGTGAACCAGAACGTGGAGGGGCCTCCGATCTGGGATGTCGTCCAGAAACATCTCGCGGATGTGAAGACGGTCCGGATCGAACCCAACACCAGTGTCCGTATCTCAGGAGCATAAAGCACCATGGACGGAAAGCGCAGCAATCCCGCCAAGCATCGCGTCGGCGAATCCTCAGCCGCTGACCGAAAGACGATGGATCGGCGCCGCTTTCTTGCAGGCGCGGGTCTCGCGGGCGCAGCGGTGGCAGGTGCGATCCCGGTACGCGCGCAGACTCTCGCGAAGCCGGATCCGGCGATTACCGAAGTGCCGGACTGGTCGCGTTATCTGGGCGACGGTGTAGCCGCCCGTCCCTATGGGTCGCCATCCTCATTTGAAAAGCACGTCGTGCGGCGCGATGTCGAATGGCTGACGGCAAGCCGCGAGTCATCCGTGAACTTCACCCCGCTGCACGAACTCGACGGCATCATCACGCCGAGCGGCCTTTGTTTCGAGCGTCACCACGGCGGTATTGCCGAAATCGATCCGGCGCAGCACCGCCTGATGATTAACGGCCTCGTCGAAAAGCCGATGGTCTTCACGCTCGAGGACCTGAAGCGTTTCCCGAACCGCATGAACCGCGTCTACTTCCTCGAATGCGCGGCGAACAGCGGCATGGAGTGGCGTGGCGCGCAGCTGAACGGCTGCCAATATACCCACGGTATGGTGCACAACGTGATGTACACCGGCATCTCGCTGAAGTCGGTCCTCGATCAGGCGGGCATTCGCCCGAATGCGAAATGGCTTCTTGTGGAAGGCGCCGACTCCGCCGGCATGACGCGGTCGATCCCGATCGAGAAGGCGCTCAAAGACTGCATGGTGGTCTGGGGCATGAACGGCGAGGCGCTCAGGCCCGAGCAGGGCTATCCGCTCCGCATCGTCGTACCCGGCTGGGAAGGCAACATGTGGGTGAAATGGCTGCGCCGCATCGAAGTCGGCGACCAGCCCTGGCAGCATCGCGAGGAGACTTCGAAGTACACGGATCTGCTGGAGAACGGCACGTCGCGCCGCTTTACGTTCGTCATGGACGCGAAATCGGTCGTCACCAACCCGAGCCCGCAGGCGCCGCTCAAGCACAAAGGACCTAACGTGATGACCGGACTTGCCTGGTCCGGGCGGGGCACCGTCACGCGCGTCGATGTTTCGATTGATGGCGGCAAAAATTGGCACACCGCGCGCCTCGACGGGCCGGTGCTGCCGATGTCGCTCACGCGTTTCTATTTCGACATCGACTGGAACGGACAGGAGATGCTGGTGCAGTCGCGCGCCTTCGATTCCACGGGCTACGTGCAGCCGACGAAGGAAGAACTGCGCAAAATCCGTGGCGTGAATTCCATCTATCATAACAACGGTATTCAGACCTGGTTCGTGCACAAGAACGGTGAGACGGAAAATGTCGAGGTCTCTTAAGCTTCTCGGCCTCGCGCTCGCGCTTTCGCTTCTCGCGTTTCCGGCGGCCGCGCAGAAACTCAATCTAGGCCGCGTGGCATTGCCTGAAGAAATCGCAGCATGGGACACGGACGTGCGGCCCGACGGGTTGGGGCTGCCGCCGGGAAAAGGCAGCGTGAAGCAGGGCGAGGAAATCTTCCTGCAACAATGCGCGTCCTGTCATGGCCAGTTCGGCGAAGGGGCGGGGAGGTGGCCCGCGCTTGCAGGCGGCCTCAACACGTTGAAGGCGGACAGGCCCGACAAGACGGTGGGCTCGTTCTGGCCGTACCTCTCCACGGTCTATGACTATATCCGCCGTGCGATGCCCTACGGAAACGCGCAGTCTTTGACTGCGGACGAAACCTACGCAATCGTGGCGTTTCTTTTGAACATGAACGACATCGTGAAGGACGATTTCGTGCTTTCGAAGGAAAATTTCGGCAAGGTGAAAATGCCGAACGCTGCGGGCTTCTTCGACGACAATCGGGAGGTTGCCGAGAAAGCGTTCTGGAAAAAGGACGTCTGCATGACGAACTGCAAGAAGGAAGTGAAGATTCTCAACCGGGCGCGCGTGATCGACGTGACACCCGAGAGCAAGACTGCGCCGAAGGTCGATTGATGGGCGCCGGCATTGCTTGGAAGCGGCGAAGCGGCCGGGCATCGAAGCCTGTGACGGTAATGTATTGTATGGGGTCCGGCCTTGGTTTCGTGCTCGGTTCGGTTTCTGCCGCGCAGGCCGATAACAAGGCGCTCGGGCAGTTTCTCGCTTCGGAGTGCACGACCTGTCATCAACTCTCCGGTGAATCTACGGGTGGAATTCCTCCGATCACCGGCTGGCCGAAGAGCCAGTTTATTGCGGTGCTGCGTTCCTATCGCGCAAAGGAACGCGACAACGAAGTCATGCAGACGATTGCGGGAAGGCTATCGGACGACGAGATCGCAGCACTGGCTGCTTTTTTCGAAGACCTAGGCAAAAAATGACGCCTTGCCGGTGCACCAGGTAGAACTGAACAGCTTTAGGGAGAAGAACGATGGGTAGGCTTACACGTAGAACATTCCTGCAAAGTTCGGCCGCCGTAGCAGGTGCTGCCGCGTTTAGCGCGGTACCCGCGATCGGCCAGGCGAAGCCGCGCGTCGTTGTTATCGGCGGCGGCGCCGGCGGCACGACGGCCGCGAAGTATATCGCGCGCGACAGCAAGGGCGCGATCGATGTGACATTGGTCGAGCCGCTGAAGCGCTATCAGACGTGCTTCCATTCGAATCTCTATCTCGGCGGCTATCGCTCCTACGACTCGATCACCCACGGCTACGAGAAACTCACCTCGGCTTACGGCGTGAAGATGAATCACCAGTGGGCGAGTGCAATCGACCGCGACAAGAAGCAGGTCGTGCTTGCGGACGGTTCGCGCCTTTCCTACGACCGTCTGGTGGTTTCTCCCGGCATTGCGCTGAAATACGATTCGGTGCCCGGCTGGGGCAAGGAACACGAAGTCGCCATGCCGCATGCGTGGCTGCCGGGCGAACAGACCCAGATTCTGAAGAAGCGGCTCGACGCGGTGCCGGATGGCGGCGTCATCGTGATGATCGCGCCTCCGAATCCATTCCGCTGCCCGCCCGGACCCTACGAGCGCGTTTCCATGATGGCGCATGCGCTGAAAGCTGCGGGCAAATCCAAGAGCAAGATCATCGTCATCGACCCGAAAGAGAATTTCTCGAAGCAGGGCCTGTTCCAGGAGGGCTGGGAGAAATACTACAAGGGCATGGTCGAGTGGCTAGGCCCGAAGGTCCATGACGGTTTGAAGTCCGTCGATCCGAAAACGAACACCGTCGTCACCGGCTTCGAAACCTACAAGGCCGCGCTCGTAAACGTGATCCCGGCGCAGACCGCAGGCACGATCGCGATCGACGCCAAGCTTACGAACGCGGGCGGCTTCTGCCCGATCGATGCGGCCAGCATGAAGTCCACGGTCGATCCGAACATCTACGTTCTCGGCGATGCCTCGATCGCGGGCGATATGCCGAAGTCCGGCTTCTCCGCGAACAGCCAGGCCAAGGTTGCCGCACTCATGATCCGCGGCGAACTCATCAAGGCCGAGACGTTCCCGGCGCGTTACGCAAACACCTGCTGGAGCCTTATCGAGACGGACGACGCCGTAAAGGTAGGCGGCCGTTACGAGGCGAAGGACGGCAAGATCGCCGCGACCGAAACCTTCGTTTCGAAGACGGGCGAGTCTGCGGATCTTCGCAAGGCGACGCAGGCAGAAAACATGGGCTGGTACGCGGGCATTTCCGCGGACATGTTCGGCTAATTACCTCCCAGACGAACTGGCACGCTCCGCGATCCGGAGCGTGCCGATTTTCAGGAGAGAAGGGACGCTATACGGATGAAACTCGTACTCAGGATGCTGCCGCTTGCCGGCGTGCTCGCCGTCTATGCCACCATGGCCGGCGCCGCCGACGTCAAGGAAGGTCAGAAGTCGTTCAACAAATGCCGTGCCTGCCACACGGTCGGCGAGAACGCGAAGAACGGTGTCGGGCCGATGCTGAACGGCCTGTTCGGCCGCAAGGCGGGCACCATCGAGGGCTTCAAGTACAGCGAGTCCAACAAGAACTCGGGCATCGTCTGGGACGAAAAGAACTTCGGAGAATACATCAAGGATCCGAAGGCGTTCATGCCGGGCAATCAGATGACCTTTATCGGCATCAAGAACGACAAGGAAATCGAGAATCTCACTGCGTTCCTGAAGCAATACGACAAAGACGGAAAGAAGCAGTAACGAGCGCGCTCACGCGTTCGTGGACTCTATCGAGAGAAGGCGCTGCAATCGTTGCAGCGCCTTTTCTAATTCAGCGTATGCCTCGTTCGACGCAGTCGAGCGCCGCCATCGCAGGTGGAACCTGCTCGACAGGTCTGACGGTTATCGCCCGAACTTTGTGCGAAGAAACATGACGACGGCCGCGATCAACGCCGTTGCGATCATGAGCGGAATCCAGATCAGCACTGCGCTGGCAAGGATCAGGAACAGGATGACGCCGAGCGCGACGAGAGCGCCGACCGAGGCCGCCGCGAACAGGATGCGCTTGTAGAGCGGCAATTCGCGATACGCCCTCGCGCGATCCTCGAACGTTACATAAAACCATTCGGATTCGTGCCGCGAACCGGGTCGATCCGGCGGAATGATCTCGATGTCCCGGTCGTTCTTGTCGGTGGGCATGCCGGCTCCTGCGTATGCGGTGCAGGATAGCACAGACAAGCGATCCCACGCCCTCTGATCGTTAAACGAAACTTAACGCCGCAGGGCCGGTGGCGGACCCGTCGAAACCCATTGCCAATAATTGGTTGCTAGACAGTACCGTTTAGTACCGCGGATTAAGGGGATTCCGTGTCTGTTTTAATGAATGTTCCGGTTCATGAACGCGCGGCGTTAGCCGCGCCCGATGGAATTTCTCTGGTGAATTTTCCTGCGGCCTTGAAAAGCCTGATGGATGTTGCCGAAGGTTCGGCTCCGGCGGCCAGGGCTCCCGCGATACTGAGAACGGTCTTTGTCTGCGAGCGTGTTGTTGTGCTTGCGCAGGACGATGGCCTGCTTACTGCGCTGGCAGCGGAGCCCGCTGCTGAGATCGATCTTGCGGGTTGGCGGAAGCCGATTACCGAGCTGCTGCATGTGCGCGTATTGGGAGCCGATGAAGCCCAGGCGTTGCTGGGCGAAGCGGCGAGCGAAGAGCGAGTCCTGCTGACGCTTCCGCTAGGCGTCGGCGGCAGAGTCGCTGTCGCGGTCCTCACGCTTCCCGCAAGCGCGGCCACTGCCGAGCAGCTATCGCTTGCAAGGGCCTGCTCGGCGATAAGCATGGCGAGCATCTTCGCAGGCGCGAACCGGGAAGCGGGCGGAAGCCATGAAGCTGGCGAACCCGTATCCGGCAATCCGGCGCTACAGGATATGCACCTGCTCAAGATGATCCTGGATCATCTGCCGATCAGCCTGACCGTTCAGGACAGCGACGGCAGGTTTGTGCTTGCCAATGCAATGGCGGCCGCGGATCTCGCAGTTTCCATCGAAAAGCTCCTCGGCAGTTCGCCCGGCGATTTTCTCTCGCAGGAAGAGGCGATGAGCCGCCGCGAGTGGGAGCGTGGGGTGATCGAGGGCGGCAAGACGATCATGGCCGAGACCCGTGTCCCCGATATCGGCGGCGAGCGGATTCTGCTGACCTCGCATACGCCCGTCCGCATCACGAACAATACGCTTCTGATTTCGAGTTCAGCCGATATCACCGAGCACAAGGAAACCGAGCGCAGACTGACCGAGCGTGCGCACATCGACAAGCTTACAGGGCTGCCGGACCGTGTGCGGATCGCTGAGCACGTCGACCGCATCATTCAAGGCGACAACCCGGAGCCTCTGGCGATCGCGTTCATCGATCTCGACAACTTCAAGCACGTCAACGACTACTACAGCCACGCGACCGGCGATGCGCTGCTGGTGAAGATCAGCGAGCGCATTATGGCGAAGCTAATGCCGGGCGACATGCTCGCGCGTATCAGCGGCGACGAGTTCGTACTGTTGCTTGCGGGTTATAGGAACAAGGATGCCGTGAGCGGCCGCATCGAGGAGATTCTTGCGGAAATCAAGCGACCCTTCTACATCGAAGGCTTCGAGATATTCACGTCCTGCTCGATCGGCGTGAGCTTTTATCCGGTGCATGGCCGCAACTACGAAACGCTTCGCCGCAATGCTGACGGCGCGATGTATGGCGCGAAGACAAAAGCCAAAGGGCAGGCGCTCTACTTCGACGACGGCCTCGGCGAGAAGATCGCGGCACGCATGGAAGCCGAACAGCGTCTCCGGCTCGCGATCCGCGACCATCGCTTCGTCTGCGCCTTTCAGCCGAAGGTCGACATGCACACCCAGGAAGTGGTCGGCTTCGAGACGCTCGTGCGCTGGCGCGACAGCGACGGCGAGATCCATACGCCGGGGCAGTTCATCAGCCTTGCGATCGAACTCGGCATCATCAATCCGATTACGAACTTCGTGCTCAGCGACACGATTGCATCGCTGGAGCGGCTCGATGCGGCGTTCGGCCCGAATACGAGTGTCAGCATCAATATCGGCGCCAAGCAGGCGAGCGATATCGGCTTTATGACACTCCTGAAGGACACGATCCGCGAAAGCGGACGCGCGCAGCGCTTGATCCTCGAAATCACCGAAGACGCGATTGTCGATAACGGTGTGTTCCAGTCGAAGGTCCTTCCGGGCCTCCGTGAAATGGGCGTACGCATTTCGATCGACGATTTCGGTACCGGCTATTCGTCGCTGAGCGCGCTCGCCGACATTATCGCCGACGAAATCAAGATCGACAGATCCTTCATTTCGCGGATCAACGAACGTCCCCGCAGCCAGAGCGTTCTGAAGGCCATCGAATCCCTCGCGATATCGCTCGGCATGAGCATGGTTGCGGAGGGCGTGGAGACCGAGGAAGAACTGATCTACCTGCAGACGGCGAGCCGCATCAGGCTCGCGCAGGGCTTCTACTTTTCGAAGCCCATTTACCTCGACGAACTGCGCAGCGGCGCGAAGTTCGGCGAGCGCATCAGCGAAACCCGGGTGAGCGCGCCGGGAAGAACCAGCGGCCGGCTGATGGCGCCAGCCCGCGCGCATTGAAGCCGATTACTTCGCAACTATAAGACCGGCCAGGTTGCGCTAGCGGCGCAAGAGCGGGTTATCCAAAGGCGCCGTGATCGGCTTCTTGAGAAGGCTTAGCCGCGTGGCATCGATCGGACTCGATGCCTGCGGTGCGGCAGCGGGCTGATGCGGCTGGAGCGGCGGCGCATCGGCGTGCGCTGAAGGAGCGGCGGCGGGCGCAAACGAAGGTTGCTCGTCATGCGTGCCGTGCTGGCTCATGGTCGCCTTGCGCCAGCGGTCGATCACGGCGCTGATGAAATCGCCTTCGATATGCTCGCCGGCAATGCCCGCGTTGGTGGCATAGGATGCGCTTTTCGGAATCGCGTGCGCCGGAAGTTCGGGGAAAGTCAGCCGCGTCGGCAGCGGCACGCCCGCGCCGAAGGCGATGGCTTCACGCGTGCCGAGCGATGGCACGAAATCGAACAGATCGGCGCCGTGATCCGCGACGGCGGAGCGCAGGAGCGCCTGGTCGCGGTCGTTCGACATGCGCATCGCGAACAGCGTGCCGCACTGGGAGATGATGGTCGGATCGAGTTCGGCGGGGCGCTGTGTGACGAGCCCGAGATAGACGCCGTGCTTGCGGCCTTCCTTTGCGATGCGCGCGAGCGCTCGCCGGGTCGGTGCGAAACCCGCGGTGCGATCCGCGGAAGCATATTTGTGCGCTTCCTCGCAGACGAAGAGGAGGGGCACAGCACCGTCGCTCCACAGGCCGAAGTCGAAAGCAAGCCGCGTCAACACGGAGACGACCGGCTCGACAACTTCCGAGGGGAAGCCCGCAAGCTGCATGATCGTCATGGTCTTGCCGTTCGGCTGGAGGCGGAACAGCTGGCTGATCGATTCCGCCATGGTGTCGCCGCCGACATTGGCGCGCTCGAACATGAACGCGTAGCGTGGGTCGTTGCTGACGGTTTCGATGCGCGTGATCAGGCGCTGGTAGATCATGCGCGAAGAGCGGTTCTCGAGCTTGCCCATGCGGTCGTCGATGATCGCGAGAAGATCGGCGAGACGATAAGGTACGGGCGTATCGACGGTGTAGCCGATGTTCTTGGCCTCCGGCCGTTTGATCCCAGGGCGGTCCGCCGTGTTGCGATACTGGTTGTAGTTCGCCTTCGCGATCGGGATCAATTCGGCGAGAATGTCAGTCTCTTCCTGCAGGCCCGGGCGGCCCGCGAAGAATACGTCGACGATTTCTTCGAAGTTGAATATCCAGAACGGCAGGCGGAGGTTGGCCGGGTTCATCACATCGGCATGGCTGCCGAACGAACGATGGTACTCGTTATGCGCGTCGAGCAGGAAAATCCGAAGCTTTGGCCGCACCTTCATGGTCTGGCTGAGAATGTGGGCGACGACGGTCGACTTGCCGACGCCTGTCGAGCCGAGCACCGCAAAATGCTTGTTCAGCATCTCATCGACATCGACGCGCGCGTCTACGGTCGAGTCCTGCTGCAAGCTGCCGATGCTGACGGCACTGGTATCGGTTTCGTCGAAAATGATGCGCAGCGCCTTGTTGTTCAGCGGCAGCGCCGTATCCCGGATCGTCGGGTAGCCTGCCACGCCGCGGCGGAAGGTGGAGTGCGCGCCGACTTCGACGATCTCGCCCATCAAGTCGACGCGGGCCATGGCGCAGTAATTCTGTGACGGCGAGTTCTGGATCGAAACTTCAGTGATGACGCCGACGAGCTGCGATTTCGCAGTCTGAATCTTCAGAAAGCGCCCGACCGTAATGCCAGCGCGGTTGGGGCCGCTCATCGCGGAGTCGAGCAGGCCTACGGTTGCCTGCGAACCGCTAACGGATTGCACATGACCGAGAATATCCGCGGCTCCTGCCGCCGTCGCGATTGTCTGCGACGCCATCGTTCTCTGATCGATCACCGGAATGCGCCCCCATGAATTGCGGAGCTGATCGTAGCGATGAGGTATCTAAATCCGATTAATCCGGGCGCGTATCGTTGCTTTGAATAAATTCATGCTCTCTTAACGATAAACGACCGCGGCATTACAGGCCCTTCGCAAGGAACCCGCCATCGACCGGAATGTCCGCGCCAGTGACATAACTGGCCTCGTTTGAGGCGAGAAAAACGGCCGCGCCGACCAGTTCACCGAGCTCTCCAAAACGGCCCATCGGCGTGCGCGAAGTGGCAAGCGCCACCCGCTCAGGGCGTAGCGTACTCGTCAATTCCGTCCTGAAGTATCCGGGTGAGATCGAGTTCACGCGGATACTGTTTTCCGCCCACTCGGTCGCGAGCGTCCGGGTGAGCGCGATCACGCCATGCTTGCTCGCCGCGTAGTGGGCTGCCATGGGCCAGCCACGGTGGCCGGCAATGGACGCGATGCTGAGGATCGAACCACCCTTCGCCTTGAAGTGCGGAAACGCGGCCTGGCAGCAGAAGAATACGCTGTTCAGGTCGGTGTCGATCACGCTCAGATACTCGTCCTCGCTGAGGTCGGCGGACGGCTTGACGATCGTGATGCCCTGACTGTTCACCAGAATGTCGAGAGAGCCCATCGCGGCGACGAGGGCGTCTATTGCACGGCCACATGGCGCCTTGCCCCGCATGTCGGCGGCGAGCCCGATCGCATTCGGATCATGCTTGCGAAGCGAAGGGAGGACCGCGTCGATTTTCTCCTGGCGCCGCCCAATCACGCCGACCCGCGCGCCTTCGCGGGCAAAGCCTTCGGCAATGCTCGCGCCGATGCCGCTGGAGCCTCCGACGACGATCGCTTTCATCCCGGCGAGACGCATGAACGGACTCCGTTGATTTGGGCCTTGCGAAGTCTAATACGTCGCGCGGCCGCCGGAGATATCGAAAACCGCGCCGGTCGTGAACGAGTTGTCTTCGGAAGCCATCCAGGCGACGAGCGCCGCAAGCTCTTCAACCTTCACGAATCGAGCGCGCGGGATTTTTGAAAGCATAAAGTCTATGTGCTGCTGTGTGATCTGGTCGAAGATCGCGGTTTTCGCAGCGGCAGGCGTCACGGCGTTGACGGCGATGTCGTAGGAGGCGAGTTCCTTGCCGAGCGATTTCGTCAGCGCGATCACACCTGCCTTGGAAGCCGAGTAGTGCGCGGCGTTGGGATTTCCCTCTTTGCCGGCGATCGAGGCGATGTTCACGATCCGCCCGTATTTTTGCGAAATCATGTGCGGAACGACCGCCTTCGAACAGACGAACGGCCCGTCGAGATTGATCCGCATGACGCGGCGCCATTCCTCGACCGGGGTATCCCAGACGGTGGCGTTCGTACCCGCGACACCCGCGTTATTCACGAGAATGTCGATCTTGCCGAAGTCTTTGAGCGTTGCATCGCGGGCCTTCTCGACGGAGGGAAAGTCCGAGACGTCGAGACCATATGATTTTGCGCCGGAGCCGAGTTCATTCGCTGTTCGCTGCGCATAGACTTGATCCAGATCCCAGATGGCGACGCGCGCTCCTGAATCCACGAAGCGTTCCGAAATTGCGCGGCCAAAGCCCTGCGCACCGCCGGTGACGACGGCGACGCGGCCGGAAAGATCGATCCTGTTCATAGCGGCTCCCTAGAGTGTCCAGCCGCCGTCGGCGACATGCGCGCCGCCGGTCGTGAACGAGCTTTCATCGCTTGCAAGATAGACCGCAAGCATCGCGATTTCCTCCGCCGTGCCGAGACGGCCCAAAGGCTGGCGCGCGACGAAATTCTTCATGCCGTCGGGACCTTGCGCGGAGGCGCGGCCAAGCATCGACGGCGTTTCGATCGTGCCCGGACAGATGCAATTGCAGCGGATGCCCTTGGTGATGAAGTCGGCGGCGATTGCGCGGGTGAGTGCGGCAACCGCGGCTTTGGTCGCGCCATAGACATAGCGGTTGGGAGCGGCCTTCAGCACGCCTGCAGCGGAAGCGATGTTTACGATCGAACCGCCGCCGGCGGCCAGCATCGCAGGCAGGAATGCCTTGATCGTACGGTGCATCGATTTCACGTTGAGGTCGAAGGAGAAGTCCCAGTCCTTGTCCGAGCACTCGAGTACCGTGCCGTGATGCACGAAACCCGCAGCGTTCAGGAGAATATCGATCTTGCCGGTGTGCTTGGCAGCTTCATTGACGGCCTCGGTGGAAAGGACATCAAGCTTGAACGTCTCAGCGACCCCGGCCTTCTTCAGGTCGTCGAAGGCGCTCGCATTGATGTCGCTGGCGTAAACATACGCCCCTTCGCGCGCGAACGCGATGGCGCAGGCCCGGCCGATGCCGGCCGATGCGGCAGTTACGAAGGCGCGTTTGCCTTTAAGTCTTCCCGACATGGTTTATCCGCTTAATGAGAATGACGCGGCGTGCCGAATTTGGTCGCGATGTCCTGATAACGCGTCGCAAGCTCGAGGCAAGCGCCGCTGGCGTGCTGCCCGACTGTATTTCGGTATAGCTCCTGCCAGGGCGTGTGATGTTCCGGATAGGCGAAGCCACCCTTGGCTTTGAGGTCGGCGTGCCGCTTCGCGAGCTCGTCCGCCGTGATCAGGATATTCGCTTCGCCTTTTCGAAGGTCGATGCGTACCTTGTCGCCGGTTTTCAGGATCGCGAGACCGCCGCCCGCTGCAGCTTCAGGAGAGGCGTTCAGGATCGACGGAGAGCCGGACGTTCCGGACTGCCGTCCGTCGCCGATACAGGGGAGGGACTTGATCCCGCGCTTAATGAGCGCCGCCGGCGGCTGCATGTTCACGACTTCCGCGCCGCCGGGATAGCCGATCGGTCCGGTGCCGCGAATGAAGAGAATGCAGTGTTCGTCGATATTGAGTGAGGGGTCGTCGATCCGTGTGTGATATTCCTCCGGTCCTTCGAACACGATGGCGCGGCCTTCGAAGGCGTCGGGATCTTTCGGATTGGATAAATAGCGCTCACGGAACTCCTGCGAGATCACGCTCGTCTTCATGATTGCGCTGTCGAAGAGATTGCCGGAGAGCACGAGGAAGCCCGCGTCGCTCACGAGCGGCTTGTCGTAGGACCAGATTACATCGTTGTCGGGCCTCGGGGCGTCCTTGCAATTCTCGCCCATGGTCTTGCCGTTCACCGTGAGCGCGTCCTCATGGATTTTCTTCTTCGACATCAACTCGCGCACGACAGCAGGCACGCCGCCCGCGCGGTGGTATTCTTCGCCGAGATAAGCCCCGGCGGGCTGGAGATTCACGAGCAGCGGGATTTTTTGGCCCACATCCTGCCAGTCCTGAACGGAGAGCTCGACGCCGACATGGCGGGCGAGCGCATTCAGGTGGATCGGAGCGTTGGTCGAACCCCCGATCGCCGAGTTTACGACGATTGCGTTCTCGAACGCTTTTCTCGTCATGATGTCGGAAGGACGCAGGTTCTCCCAGACCATCTCCACGATGCGCTTGCCGGTGAGATAGGAAATCTGCCCGCGTTCGCGATAGGGGGCGGGGATCGCGGCGCAGCCGGGCAGGGACATGCCGAGCGCTTCGGCGAGCGAATTCATGGTCGAAGCGGTGCCCATGGTGTTGCAGTGACCGACTGAAGGCGCCGACGAAGCGACGATATCCATGAACTGGTCGTAGTTGATCTCGCCGGCTGCAAGCCGTTCGCGTGATTTCCAGACGATGGTGCCGGAGCCCGTACGCTCGCCGTTGAACCAGCCGTTCAGCATCGGCCCGCCGGAAAGCACGATCGCGGGGATGTTCACGGTCGCGGCGGCCATCAGGCACGCCGGCGTGGTCTTGTCGCAGCCGGTGGTCAGCACGACGCCGTCGAGCGGATAGCCGAACAGCACCTCGACCAGCGAGAGATAAGCGAGGTTGCGGTCTAGCGCAGCCGTCGGCCGCTTGCCGGTTTCCTGGATGGGATGGCAGGGAAATTCCATGGCGATGCCTCCTGCCTCGCGGATGCCCTCACGCACACGATGCGCGAGTTCGAGGTGGTGACGGTTGCATGGCGAAAGGTCGCTGCCGGTCTGTGCGATCCCGATGATCGGCTTGCCGGATTGCAGTTCTTCGCGGGTCAGCCCGTAGTTGAGGTAGCGCTCGAGGTAGAGCGCGGTCATGCCGGGGTCGGAGGAGTCGTCGAACCAGAGCCGAGAGCGCAGTTTCGGCTTTTTATCGCTGCCGCTTCCGGATTTTGACATGGATTACCTCTGTGACTGCGCCTTTTTCGATCCCGAACAGTAATGCCGAGCGTAAGACAGCGCTACCATTTTCTTGCGCTGACTGGCGGGCATGCTGGCATCAGCTGTAGCGGGCAGTCGTACTCTGGCGGATTATGAGTTCGAAGCCGAGATCGACCACGGCCTTTTCTGGCCGCCGGCCTTCGATGGCTTCGATCAGCATCGTCACGGCCTCCCGGCCCATTTCGTAGCGGTTGGTCCGCACGCTGGAGAGCGAAGGTACCGCCGAGGCCATGAATTCCATGTCGTTGAACCCAACGATTGCGATCCGGCCGGGGACCGGAATGCCCCTGCGCTGGCACTCGAACAGCACACCGAGCGCAAGGTCGTCGTTGATGCAGAATACGGAGTCGATGTCGGGGGCCCGGGAAAGCAGATCTGCGAGCAACGTGCCGCCGAGGGTTACAGCGGTAGGGGTGGAAGTCGTCAGCACGAGGTTCTCGTCAAAGAGGTTCGCCGCTTTCATTGCAGCGCGGTAGCCCTCAAGACGGCGTTGCACGCGCGGGTCCATGCGGGCGCCGATGAATCCGATACGCTTGTGGCCCTGTTCGATAAGATGGGAAACCGCAGCAAAAGCAGCATCATAGTGGGAGAACCCAACCATCATGTCGACCGGATCGGGCCCCAGCTCCATAATCTGGACGATGGGGCAGTCCATCCCCTTCATCAGATTCAGGGAAGCCTCGGTCTGGTTGATGCCGGTCACGATCAGGCCCGCGGGCTTCTGCGCCTGAAACAGCCGCAAGAGCTTCTCTTCCTGAAATATACTGTAGCGCGTATTCACGAACTGGATCGTGTAGCGGCTGCCTTCCGAGGCGTCGTAGATGCCGCGAAGCACGTCATTGAACACATTATTCGTGAGCGACGGGATCAGAACGCCGACCACTTCCGTGCGCTGCGATGCGAGCGCGCGGGCGGCGAGATTGGGTACATAACCCAGTTCCCTAGCAGCATTTTCCACTCTCTCGCGCTTGGCGGGGGAAAGCGCTTCGGGATTCCGGAAGAAGCGCGACGCCGTAATCGGGCTAACACCCGCAAGTTTCGCAACTTCGGTGAGACGGATCGATCCCAACTTTTTGCGCTGGCGAGGCATTTTCCTTCTTTATCACGCCAGAGGGCCGATTGACAGCGCTACCAAACGTAGCCACACTTCGCCTAACAAAAAAGCAAGAAGAGCAGAGAGGCGAAAACGCCCGCGAACTGCCTGGGGGAATACAGGGAGAAGTGCACAATGGCGTCGGTGCAGATAAGCGACGTACGAAAATCGTTCGGCGACGTCGAAGTGCTGCATGGCGTGTCCGTTCCCATCGAGGACGGCGAATTCGTCGTTCTGGTGGGCCCCTCGGGCTGCGGCAAATCCACATTGTTGCGGCTGCTCGCAGGACTCGAAAACATCACTTCCGGAACGATCTCGATCGGCGGGCGCGTCGTGAACAACGTGCACCCGAAAGAGCGCGACATCGCGATGGTGTTCCAGAACTACGCGCTCTATCCGCATATGACGGTCGCAAAGAACATGGGCTTCTCGCTCATGTTGCGCGGCGCGAGCAGGAGCGAGATCGACGCTCGTGTAAAGAAGGCGGCCGGCATTCTGGGCCTCAATGCGTTGCTCGATCGCTATCCGAGGCAGCTTTCCGGCGGTCAACGCCAGCGCGTCGCCATGGGCCGCGCGATCGTGCGCGACCCGCAGGTATTCCTGTTCGACGAACCACTTTCGAACCTCGATGCGAAGCTTCGTGTCGCGATGCGCACAGAGATCAAAGAACTGCACCAGCGCCTGAAGACGACGACGGTCTATGTCACGCACGATCAGATCGAGGCGATGACCATGGCCGACAAGATCGTGGTCATGCATGACGGCGTCATCGAGCAGATGGGTGCGCCGCTGGACTTATACGATCGCCCGGCCAACCAGTTCGTTGCAGGCTTTATCGGTTCGCCGGCGATGAACTTTCTCGAAGGAAAAGTATCGGCGAACGGCTCGCTCTATGTGCAGACATCGGGTGGAGACAAGTTGCCGCTGAAGAATATTCCGCAGGGCTCGAACGGAAGAGAAGTCGTTTACGGCATTCGCCCGGAGCATTTCGAACTGGGCGAGGGCGGCTTGGGCGCGGAAGTGGTCGTCGTCGAGCCGACCGGATCGGAAACCCAGATTGTCGCGCGGATCGGCAATCAGGAAGTAATTGCCGTTTTCCGCGAACGCCAGAGCGTGAAACCTGGCGACCGAATTTCACTGCGCCCGCGCGCGGACGCAGTTCATCTCTTCGCCAAGGATAGTGGAAAAAGAATCTAGCGAAGCTTTCGGATTAAGGCCGTCCACGGGAGGAAATCATGGACAAAAAGTTTGAAATGAACCGCCGCTCTCTGCTGAAAGGCTCTGCTGCGGCTGCTACGATTGCGACTGTAGGTGCCGATCAATTGCTGAACTACGCGACCGCCTGGGCGCAGGCAGCGCCGTTTAAGGCGGAGAATGGCGCGAAGATCAACGTGCTGCGCTGGCGCCGCTTCGTCGAAGCCGAAGACAAGGCTTTCATGGCGATGGTGGACGCCTTCCAGAAGGCAACCGGCGTTTCCGTCACCGTCACGAACGAGTCGTTCGAAGACGTGCAGCCGAAAGCATCGGTCGCGGCAAACACCGGCTCCGGCCTCGACATGGTGTGGGGTCTCTACTCGCTGCCGCACCTGTTCCCCGAGAAGTGTCTCGATATGTCCCCGGTCGCCGATTACCTCGGCAAGAAGTACAGCGGCTGGACGCCGTCGGCCGAGGCCTACGGCAAGTCGAAGGGCAAGTGGATCTGCCTGCCGGTCGCGACCACCGGCGGTCTGATGAACTACCGCATCAGTTCGATGAACAAGGCGGGCTTCAAGGAATTCCCGAAAGACACCGGCGGCTTCCTCGAACTCGTGAAGGCATTGAAGAAGAACAACACCCCGGCCGGCTTCGCGCTCGGCCACGCATCCGGCGACGCCAACACCTGGCTGCACTGGGCGCTGTGGTCGCACGGCGGCAATCTCGTCGACAAGGATGACAAGGTCGTCATCAACTCGCCGGAAACCGCGAAGGCGCTGGCATATGTGAAGGAGCTCTACGACAACTTCATTCCAGGCACGGCGTCGTGGAACGACTCCTCGAACAACAAGGCCTTCGTTGCGGGCGAGCTGCACCTCACCTCGAACGGCATCTCGATCTATGTAACCGCATCACGCGAAAACAAGCCGGTCGCGGAAGACATGGATCACGCCTACATGCCGATCGGTCCGGTGGGACGTCCGACCGAACTGCATCTCGCGTTCCCGATCCTGACCTTCTCGTTCACGAAGTTCCCGAATGCATGCAGGGCCTTTGCGGCCTTCATGCAGGAAGCGGAAAACTTCAATCCGTGGATCGAGGCGGCGCAGGGTTATCTCTCCCACTTCCTCAACGCCTATGACAAGAACCCGGTCTGGACCGCCGATCCGAAGCGGACGGTTTACCGCGACGTGTCCAAGCGTACGCTTACGCCCGGCGGCCTCGGCTCGCTCGGCGAGAAGGCGGCCGCTGCGATCGCAGACTTCGTCGTGGTCGATATGTTCGCGAACTACTGCACCGGGCGCGAAGACATCAAGGGTGCAATTGCGATCGCCGAGCGTCAGGCGCGGCGTATCTATCGCTAATACCTCCCTCGGCGGCGCGGGCGACTGCGCCGCCGGCTTTTTTTTAAGAACGAGGTGCGGCTGGCATGAGCACGGTCGAGGACGCGGAAGGAAGAACGATCCGCCGGGGCGAACTGTCCTGGTGGGGACGGCTGCAGATCAATCGCAACTGGCTTGCGTTGTGGTTCATGCTGCCGGCTGCGTTCTTTCTTCTGCTGTTCCTCGCCTGGCCGCTCATTCTCGGCGTCTGGCTTTCCTTTACCGATACGCGGCTCGCACGACCCGGGAAGTTCATCGGCTTCGAGAATTATGAATGGCTGTGGGACGACAGCGTATTCTGGCTCTCGGTTTTCAATACGCTGCTCTATACGATCGTCGCGAGCATCATCAAATTTGTAATAGGGCTTTATCTCGCGCTGCTCCTGAACCGGCACATGCCGTTCAAGGCGATGATCCGCTCGGTCGTGCTGATCCCATTCATCGTGCCGACCGTGCTTTCGGCCATCGCGTTCTGGTGGATCTACGACTCGCAGTTCTCGATCATTTCGTGGTCGCTGAAACAGATGGGTCTGATCGAGCGCAACATCGACTTCCTCGGCGACGGCAACCTCGCGCGCGCCAGCCTGATTTTCGTGAACATCTGGCGCGGCGTGCCCTTCGTTGCGATTACGCTTCTGGCCGGCCTGCAAACGGTTTCGCCATCGCTCTATGAGGCCGCGACCCTAGACGGTGCTTCTGCCTGGCAGCGCTTCCGCTATGTCACCTATCCGCTGCTTACGCCGATCATCGCGGTCGTGATGACCTTCTCGGTGCTGTTCACGTTCACGGACTTCCAGTTGATCTGGGCGATGACGCGCGGCGGGCCTGCCAATGCGACGCATCTGATGGCGACGCTGTCGTATTCGCGAGGAATCTTAAGCGGGCAACTGGGCGAGGGGGCGGCAATCGCAACCGCAATGATCCCGTTCCTGCTCGCAGCCATCATGATTTCGTGGTTCGGACTCCAGCGCCGGAAGTGGCAGCACGGTGAAAACAATGAGTAACGTAGCTGCGAAAGCGGTGGCTGACGAAGTTCATGCCGACCAGCGTGAGGGAATGACCTACCTGGAGAGCTTCCCGCAGCGGCTGATAACGCTGTGGCTGCCGCTCGGCATCATCATGGTCATCCTTCTGTTCCCGTTCTACTGGATGGCGCTGACTTCGGTGAAGCCGAACGCGCAACTCGTCGATATGAACACCCACAATCCGTTTTGGGTGGTCAATCCGACGTTCGATCATATCAAGCGTCTCTTGTTCGAGACCGCGTATCCGCGCTGGCTGTGGAACACGATGTATGTCGCGGCCGCCGCGACCTTCCTGTCGATTTTTGCGAGCGTGCTCGCGGCCTACGCGATCGCGCGGCTGCGCTTCCGTGGTTCGCAGACAATCGGCGCGCTGATCTTCATGGCGTACCTGATCCCGCCGTCGATCCTGTTCATTCCGCTCGCATCGGTCATTCATTTCTATGGCGTATTCGATACGCCGCTGGCGCTGATCCTGGTCTATCCGACCATCCTGATCCCGTTCTCGACATGGCTCCTGATGGGCTATTTCAAGACAATTCCGTTCGAACTGGAAGAGTGCGCGCTGATCGACGGCGCGAGCCGCTGGCAGATCCTCACCAAGATCATCGTTCCGCTCGCGATACCGGGTCTGATCTCGGCCTTCATCTTCTCTTTCACGCTGTGCTGGAACGAGTTCATCTACGCGCTGACGCTGATCTCGTCGGTGCAGAACCGCACGGTGCCGGTCGCGATCGTCAGCGAACTCGTCGATGGCGACGTCTATCGCTGGGGCTCGCTGATGGCGGGCGCGCTGGTAGGCTCGCTTCCGCTCGTGATCCTTTACGCCTTCTTCGTCGAGCACTACGTTTCGGCGATGACGGGTGCGGTGAAGGAATAAATCATGCACGTTCTAATTCTGGGTGCGGCCGGCATGATCGGCCGCAAGCTGACCGCGCGTTTGCTGAAGGAGCAACGCATCGGAACGCGCGCGATTTCGAAACTGACGCTGCACGATGTGGTGGCGCCTGAGGTTCCGGCCGGCGCGCCGTTTCCGGTTGCCGCATCCGCATCCGATTTCTCGCTTCCCGGCGAAGCGGATAAGCTGATCGCTGCGAAACCGGACATGATCTTTCATCTGGCCGCGATCGTTTCGGGCGAGGCGGAGGCCGATCTCGACAAGGGCTATCGCATTAATCTCGATGGTACGCGCTACCTGCTCGACGCAATCAAGAAAACGGGCGGCGGTTACAAGCCCCGCGTCGTGTTTACGTCGTCCATCGCAGTATTCGGCGCGCCGTTCCCGGACCGGATCGGTGACGAGTTCTTCAACACGCCGCTTACGAGCTACGGCACGCAGAAGGCGATGGGCGAGCTGATGCTCGCCGATTACACGCGCCGCGGCATTCTCGAAGGCGTCGGCATCCGCCTGCCCACCATCTGCGTTCGCCCCGGCAAGCCGAACAAGGCCGCCTCCGGGTTCTTCTCGAACATCATGCGCGAGCCCTTGAGCGGGGAAGAGGCGGTGCTGCCGGTCTCCGAAGATGTTCGTCACTGGCATGCGTCGCCGCGCTCGGCGATCGGCTTTCTCCTGCACGCCGCGGAAATTGAGATCGCGAAACTGAACAACCGCGTCAATCTCTCGATGCCGGGCCTGTCGGCAACGGTCGGCGAGCAGATTGCGGCACTCGAACGTGTCGCGGGGAAGGGCGTTACAAAGCGCATCCGGCGCGAGCCGGATCAGACCATCATGCGGATCGTTTCCGGCTGGCCGCGTGATTTCGATGCGTCGCGGGCACGATCGCTCGGCTTCACGACCGCCGAAAAAACGTTCGACGACATCGTGAAGCTTCACATCGAGGACGAACTCGGCGGCAAGTTCGTCGCGTAAGCGCCGTCAGTTCGCGCGCTTCTTGCTCTCATCGGCGATGTAATCCATCGCCGCCTGCACGCCGCCCTTCTTGTGCGGAATGCCGGCAAGGCCAAGTGCCATTTCGGTAAGCGCGAGCGCGCCGAGAATGGTGCCGTCGTTGGTGTCGCCGAGATGGCCGATGCGAAACACCTTGCCGGCGATCTTCCCGAGACCTGCACCATAAGCGATGTCGAAGTTCTCGAGCGCGGCCGCACGGAACTGGTCGGCGTTGTGGCCTTCCGGCAGCAGGATCGCGGTGATGGTCGACGAGTAGTGCTTCGGCTCCTTGCAGAGAATCTCGAGGCCCCAGGTCCTGACCGCACGGCGGGTCGCTTCCGCGAGACGGTCGTGGCGCGAGAATACGTTTTCGAGGCCTTCCTCGTGCAGCATGTCGATCGCTTCTGCGAGGCCGTAGAGGATGTTGGTGGCAGGCGTGTAGGGGAAATAATTGGTCTTGTTCATCGCGATCATCTCTTCCCAGCCCCAGAAGGACTTCGGAAGCTTCGACGTCTTGGATGCCGCGATCGCCTTGTCGCTGACCGCGTTGAAAGAAATGCCCGGCGGCAGCATCAGGCCCTTCTGCGCGCCGCCCACGGTGACGTCCACGCCCCACTCGTCGTGGCGGTAGTCGATCGAAGCGAGCGATGAGATCGTATCGACGAGAAGGAGTGCCGGGTGCCCGGCGGCGTCGATCGCTTTGCGCACTTCGGCGACAGGTGACACGCAGCCTGTCGAAGTCTCGTTATGCAGAACGGCGACGGCCTTGATCTTCTTCTCTTTGTCTTCGCGCAGTTTCGCTTCGATGGCTTTCGGGTCCGCGCCGGTACGCCAGTCGCTTTCGATGAACACCGGCACGATGCCGAGCTTTTCGGCCATCTTCTTCCAGAGCGTGCCGAACTGACCTGTCTCGAACATCAGGACGTGATCGCCGGGAGAAAGCGTATTCACGAGCGCCGCTTCCCACGCGCCGGTGCCTGAAGAGGGATAGATGATGACGGGGTTCGTGGTCTTGAAGATCGTCTTGATGCCGTCGAGGACGCGGCGGGCAAGCTTGCCGAACTCCGGCCCGCGGTGATCGATGATGGGCATGTCCATCGCCCTGAGAACGCGGTCGGGGATGGGCGATGGGCCGGGGATTTGAAGAAAATGCCTGCCTGCGGTGCGCGAACGATTAGACGCCACTTTGATCCCCCGGTAGTCTGCAATGCGCGAACGGTGCGCGTGATTGAATAAGAAGTCGGCAGTCCTGTGAATTATCCGTGCATTTCGGTCAAGCAGCGTGCAAGCCGCATCCCCTATGCAACAATGCGGGAGCGCACCCGATGAACATCATGATGCCGGGTCTGGAGCGGAAACTTCGCCGGGAAGTCACAGGCGACGTGCTGTTCGATGCGTTCAACCGCGGCCGCTACGCTACCGATGCTTCGCACTACCAGATGATGCCGCTCGGCGTCGTTGTGCCTCGCACAATAGAAGAGGCCAAGGCGGCGATTGGTTTGGCCGATCAAGAAGGAGCAACCGTGCTCGCGCGAGGTGGCGGCACCTCCCAATGCGGCCAGACGATCAATCATTCGCTGGTGATCGATTGTTCGAAACACCTGAACCGCGTTCTCGAACTCGATGCCGAGAACAGGCGCTGCGTGGTCGAGCCCGGCATCGTGCTCGACGACCTCAATCGCAAGCTGCGTCCGCATGGGCTCTGGTATCCGGTCGACGTTTCGACCGCCTCGCGTGCCACCATCGGCGGCATGGCCGGCAACAATTCGTGCGGCGGACGCTCGCTGCGCTACGGCACCATGCGCGACAACGTGATTTCAATGGAAGCCGTGTTTGCGGACGGCAACTCCGCGCAGTTCGGCCGCGCCAATCGCGACCTTTCGGATATTCCCGAAGGCTCGAAACTGAAGGCGCTGGCGCGCGATCTGCTCGCACTCGGCACTCTCGAAGCGGCCGAGATCGAAGAACGTTTTCCCAAAGTGCAGCGCCGCGTCGGCGGCTACAATCTCGACGCGCTGGTTCCAGGCAGGAACGATCTCAATCTGGCACATATATTGATCGGCTCCGAGGGCACGCTCGCTTTCACGACCAAGGTCGAGTTGAAGCTATGGCCCGTGCTCGGCAAGCGGATGGTCGCCGCATGCCACTTCGGGAGCTTCTATGAAGCGATGAATGCGGCCCAGCATCTCGTGAAAACCGGGCCGATCGCGGTCGAACTCGTAGATCGCACCATGATCGAACTTGCCCGCGAGATCGCGATGTTCCGGCCGACGCTGGAGAAATTCGTACGCAGCGAACCGGATGCGATCCTGCTCGTCGAGTTCGATGCCGGCGAGGAGGAGAACCGCAAGCGGCTCGCGCATCTTCACGACGTGATGAGCGATCTCGGTTTCTCGTGGGAGAAGCAGGGCGCGAAGTGGGGCGGGGTCGTCGATGTCGCCGATGCTTCCCTGCAGACGGCGATTGCCGAGCTTCGCGCATCGGGCCTGAACGTGATGATGTCGATGAAGGAGCAAGGCAAGCCGATCTCCTTCGTCGAGGACTGCGCCGTGCCGCTCGAGCATCTGGCGGACTACACCGCGCGGCTCACCGAGATTTTCCATAAGCACGGCACCCGCGGCACTTGGTACGCGCACGCCTCGGTAGGCTGTCTGCATGTGCGGCCGGTACTCAATCTGCGGCAGGACAAAGACGTTACGGCCATGCGCGCGATCGCGGAGGAAGCTTTCGCGATGGTGCGCGAGTACAAAGGCTCGCATTCTGGCGAACACGGCGATGGCCTGGTGCGCTCAGAGTTTCACGAGACGATGTTCGGCGCAAAGCTCGTCCGCGCCTTCGAGGAGGTGAAGGATCGCTTCGACCCGAGGCCGCTGTTCAACCCCGGCAAGATCGTCCACGCGCCGAAATTCGATGATCGCGCGAACTTCCGCTACGGCCCGCATTACGGACTTGAGGATTTCCGGCCTGCGATGGACTGGTCGGAGTACACGGGCGGCGCGCAGGGTTTTCAGGGCGCCGTCGAGATGTGCAACAACAACGGTGCGTGCCGGAATGCCGCCGGCAATGTAATGTGTCCGAGTTATCGCGTTACACGGGACGAACGCGACGTGACGCGCGGCCGTGCGAATACGTTGCGGCTCGCGATCTCCGGCCAGCTCGGCAAGGACGCGCTCACCTCCGACGAGATGATGGAGACGCTCGAACTGTGCGTTTCCTGCAAGGGCTGCCGCCGCGAGTGCCCCACCGGCGTCGACATGGCGCGCATGAAGATCGAGGTGCTGGCCGCCCGCGCCGCGAAGCACGGCTATTCGCTGCGCGACCGGCTGGTTGGCTGGCTTCCGCGCTATGCGCCGCACGCGGCAAAGATCGGCTGGCTTCTCAACCTACGGGATATCGTTCCGGGCGCGGCGAAGGTCTCGGAGTGGCTCACAGGGTTCAGCGCGCGCCGCGAACTGCCGAAGTGGCGCCGAGACGTGTTTCGGGAACGCGAAAGTATTGCGGCGCAGGTTGGCGAAGTCGTGCTGTTTGCCGATACCTTCAATCGATATTTCGAGCGCGAGAATCTCGATGCCGCGGTCGAGGTGCTGGAAAGCGCCGGCTACCGTGTGCACTTCGTCGGTGCGGGTAAGCGCCCGCTCTGCTGTGGCAGGACGTTTCTTTCGGTCGGGGCGGTGGAACAGGCGAAGGAAGAAGCCGCGCGCACGATTGCGGCCCTGAAGCCCTTCGTGGATCGCGGGATGAAGGTGGTCGGGCTCGAGCCGAGCTGCACCTTCGGCTTCCGGGACGAGATACCGGCGCTCCTGAAGGGCAGTACGGACGCCGCTGCGGTGGCGTCGCAGGTGATGCTGTTTGAGGAGTTCATTGCCGGCGAGACGTCGTCGGGGCGCATGAAACTCGACCTGAAGCCGCTTGGCCGGAAAGCGCTGCTGCATGGTCATTGCCATCAGAAGTCGTTCGGGGCCATGAGCGCCGTACAGCAGGCTCTTAAAGTTATACCTGAACTTGAACTAGAGGTCGTAGAGTCAAGCTGTTGCGGTATGGCGGGTAGCTTCGGCTATGGCAAACAGACCATCGACGTCTCGCTCGCCATGGGTGAACTGACCCTGCTGCCGGCGATCCGCAAGGCCGACGAAGGCGCGATAATCGTCGCCGACGGTACGTCCTGCCGGGACCAGATCGAATATGGAACGGGGCGCGAGGCCCTTCACGTCGCGCGGGTGCTCGCCATGAGCCTGCGTGGAGAACGCTAATAATAAGCAAGAAGCACACAGGGAGAGAATGATGTCGGAACTTACACTGGAGAAGGCGCAGACCATCGTCAGCGCAGGATTGAAGTTTGCGCGGGATTCCAAGTTCAAGCCATTGGGCGTGGTGGTGCTCGACGCGCGTGGCGCCATGGTTGCCTGCGCCATCGAGGACAATTCGAGCCTTCGCCGTTTCGAGATCGCGCATGGCAAGGCGCATGGTTGCCTCGGCATGGGCATTGGGGGACGCGCGGTGGATGCGCGCGTACGCGAGCGGCCGCATTTCGGCGCGGCGATCGCGCATGTGTTCGGCGGTGACTTTATTCCGGTTCCGGGCGGCGTGTTGATCCGCAACGCGGGCGGCGCGATCATCGGCGCAGTCGGCGTTTCCGGCGACACCTCGGAGAACGATGAGGCGGCAGGCATCGCCGGCATCACGGCAGCGGGTTTCGCGGCCGACGCAGGCTAGGCGAAGCGGCAAGAGCGCGCGAAAAAACGAATACCGAGGGAGGGCGTCATGAGTGGCAGCGTCACCTACAGCAAGGACGGCGCCATCGCGACGGTCTTGATCGAGAACGCAGGGCGGCTGAATGCGCTCTCGCTTCCGATGTGGCGCCAGCTCCGTTCTGCTTTCGAGGAGCTTTCGCACGATCGCGATCAGACGCGTTGTATCGTGTTGCGTGGCGCGGGCGAGGCGTTTGCGGCAGGTGCTGACATCGCAGAGTTCGAACGGGAGCGCTACGACGTCGCTTCCGCGCGGGCATACGGAAAGGCCATTCATCCGGCGCTTGTCGCGATCTCGGACTGTCCGCATCCGGTGATTTCGATGATCGTTGGCCCCTGCGTCGGCGGCGGGCTCGAGATCGCGAGCCGCACGGACATTCGTATCGCAGGAGAAGGCGCGCGCTTCGGCGTGCCGGTAAATCGGCTCGGTCTTGTCGTCGCCTATGCCGAGTTGAAAGCCCTACTCGACATCGTAGGCCCTTCGGTGGCGCTTGAGATGTTGCTCGAAGGAAAAATTGTTGGCGCGAAAGAGGCTGCGGCCATGCGGCTCGTCAATCGCGTCGTGCCGGACAAGAAGCTGGAAGGCGAGGTCTACGACACCGCCAGGCGCATCGCAGAGGGCGCGCCGCTCGCCGCGCGCTGGCACAAGAAGTTTGTCCGCCGCCTGCTTGAGCCAAGGCCGCTGCGGCAGGACGAACTCGACGAGAGCTATGACTGCTTTGGCACCGAGGATTTCCAGACCGGCTATCGCGCCTTCCTCGACAAGAAGAAGCCGCAGTTCAGAGGCCGCTGATGACCGCGGGTAAGGGGCCGCTCTCGGGCGTAAAGGTGATCGAACTCTGCCATGTAATGGCAGGGCCGGTTTGCGGATTGATGCTCGCGGACATGGGTGCGGACGTCATAAAAGTGGAGAAGATGCCCGGCGGCGACGATCTGCGCCGTACCGTTCCGCCGAAGATTGGCGACGAGGCGGCGTCTTTCATGATGATGAACCGCAACAAGCGCGGCATCGCCGTCAATCTGAAAACCGAAGACGGCAAGAGGGTTCTGCACCGCTTGCTAGCGGATGCCGACATTGTCATGGAGAATTTCAGCCGCGGCGTTATGGAACGCATGGGGCTCGGCTACGAAACGCTGAAGGAATTAAACCCTCGCCTGATCTACTGCGCGATTTCGGGCTTCGGGCGTACGGGACCCTACGCCGATCGCGGCGGCTTCGATCTGATCGCACAAGGCATGAGCGGGCTGATGTCGATCACGGGTGAAGGGCCGGGGAGGCCGCCCGTGAAAGTCGGTGCACCGGTCACCGATATTACCGCAGGCATTCTCGGCGCGATGGGAATCCTGGCGGCCCTTCACGCGCGCACGCAGACCGGCAAGGGGCAGTTCGTCGATACGTCGCTGTTCGAAGCGGGGATTGTGCACACCTTCTGGCAGTCGGCGATTGCGCTCGCGACCGGTGTTGCGCCCGGGCCGATGGGTTCCGCGCATCCGCTGAACGCACCGTATGAGGCCTTTGCGACGAAGGACGGCTACATCAATCTCGGCGCTGCCAATCAGGCGACCTGGCTTCGCGCGATCGAGCTGTTGAACCGCGCCGATCTCGGCGAAGATCCGCGGTTCAAGGAAGCTGCAGGCCGTCTCGTTCATCGCGAAGCGCTCGCCGCGGAACTGGCCGTTGAATTCAAAAAGCGCACGAGTGCGGAATGGCTGGCGGCACTGGAGCAGGTAAAGGTTCCTGCCGGTCCCGTGCTGAATGTTTTGCAGATGCATGCTGATGAGCAGACCGTCGCGCGCGATATGGTTCTCGAGGTGAATCACACCAGGATCGGAGCGATGAAAACGCTCGGAGCCCCGGTGAAATTTTCGGCAACGCCCGGCGGCGTACGCCGCGGCGCACCAATTTTCGGGGAGCACACCGCGGAGGTTTTGCGCGAGCACGGCTTCAATCGCGACGATGTGGAAGGAATGACCGCATCTGGCGCCATTTTCTGCGCTTGATGTCGTATCTCGCGCGTAAATACGACAAATAAAAAATGATCCGGATGCCGCACCGCAATATCGAGGCGCGGCAATCTGGCACCGGTATGAGTGCAATTCTTCCTATTGATGATTTGATTGGTTATAAAACAAATGGGACGACGAAAATAACGAAATAACAATCGAGTCTCTGGGTGGAAGCACAAGTTCAGTCTCAGTTGCACAAGGCGCAGTCGCCGGTGCCCCTGCTAGCCGTAGAAGACCTGCACGTTCGTTTCGAGACGTCGCGCGGCACCGTGCGCGCGGTCGAGGGCGTTTCGTATAGCGTCAACCGCGGCGAAGTGGTCGCGGTCGTGGGCGAGTCCGGTTGCGGAAAATCGGTCTCCGCGCTGACCATCATGCGTCTGCTTGCGAAGTCGGGCCGCGTGACCGGCGGGCGCATTCTGCTCGAAGGCCGCAATCTGCTCGAACTTTCCGACGAAGAGATGCGGGCCGTGCGCGGTCACGAAATCTCGATGATCTTCCAGGAGCCGATGACCTCGCTCAATCCGGTCCTTCCGATCGGAATGCAGATCATGGAGCCGCTCCTGATCCATCTGAAGATGTCGGAGCAGGATGCGCAGGCGCGGGCGCTCGAATTGATGCAGCAGGTCGGCATCACCGACGGCGAGCGGCGGCTTTCCCAGTACCCGCACCAGCTTTCGGGCGGCATGCGCCAGCGCGTCATGATCGCGATCGGCCTTGCCTGCAAACCCAAGCTGATCATCGCCGACGAACCGACCACCGCACTCGACGTGACCATTCAGGCGCAGATTCTCGAACTGATGAAGAATCTGTCGCGCGAACTCGGGATCGCGCTCATCATCATCACGCACAATCTCGGCATCGTGGCGCGCTACGCCGACCGCGTGAACGTGATGTATGCGGCGAACATCATCGAAAAGGGAACCGCGGACGACATTTTCCTGAAGCCCGCACACCCCTACACGAACGGCCTCATGCATTCGGTACCGCGTCTGGACGAGCCGCGCGGCACGAAATTGCAGACCATCGAAGGACTGCCGCCGGACCTGCGCATGCCGCCGCAAGGCTGCCGCTTCGCGCCGCGCTGTCCGCACCGGCTCGAAAAGTGCGAGCAGCCGATTTCGCTCATCGATCTGGGTAAGGGCCACGAAGCCCGTTGCCATCGCGTTGACGAAATCTCGACCGGTAAATTGAAGGTCGAGTTTCCGAGCGGCGGCGCGTCGGGTGCTCAATCGCAGATCGGCAGCACGCCGATCCTCGAAGTAAAGGGCCTGAAGAAATACTTCGGCGTTAAAGCCGCCGGCGCGGGCTTCTTTTCGTCGGAAATGGCGACGGTTCGCGCAGTCGACGATGTTTCGTTCTCGATCGCACAAGGCGAGACGCTCGGACTTGTCGGCGAGTCCGGTTGCGGCAAGACCACGGTGGGGCGCGTAGTCCTGCGGCTCGACGAGG